>CAZJHA010000103.1:0-7413 GCA_964545755.1 uncultured Halobacteriales archaeon
AGCGCAGCGATTCACCGCGAGCGAACGCAGTGAGCGAGCGGGCCAAGGAACCCTCAAAGGGGTGCGCCGGAGGCGCACCTCCAGAGGGGGTGACGCAGTGCTTTTGGTCCAGCTTTTACCAGCGAACGAGCAACGCGAGTGAGTGCAGTAAAAGGTGGATGCGCGGGACCGGATTTGAACCGGCGGACCCCTACGGGACAGCGTCCTAAGCGCTGCGCCGTTTCCAAGCTTGGCTACCCGCGCGCACACCCATTTTCCGCGAGTCGGAAAAGAACCTGTCGGCTCAGTCCGTCAGCCGCTCTTTGATGGCGTCGGCCACGCCCTCCTCGTCGGTTTCGCCGAGCACTTCGAGGTCGTCGCCGGCGTGGATGTCCCCACCCTCGACGACGCTGACGCAGATGCCGCCGCGGTGGTTCTTGAGCGCGCGGGCGACGCCGAGTTCGTCGGCGACCTGCTCGACGTGGGCACACGGCGGGCGCGGGCGCGTTCCCTCGAAGGTCGCCTCGCCGATGCGGAATCGCTTGTCGAGCAGGTCGTGGACCGAAACCCCGCGCGTGACGATGTTCCGTCGGTGGCGGCCATCGGTGAGGTCGATGTCGTACTCCTCGCGGATTTCCTCGATGGCCTCGCTCTCGATGAGTGTCACCTCGCATTCGTCCATCCCCGAGTAATGCCCCGTGCCTTTCATGTAGCGGTCCCCTCGGAGACCCTGCCGCTTGACGGCCTCGATTCCCTCGACTTCCTCCATCGGCGCGGACCCCTCGTGGGTGGTGTATATCGTCTCGACGGTGGCCATGTGCTCGCTGAGGCCCCGACTCCCAATAGCTTTCCCCACGAGATTTACGGCTCGATCCCGTAGCGTGAGTATGTATCGGGCGCGCGACGAACTCGCAAACGAGGAGTGGCTCGCCGAACTCGACGGGGCGGCCGACGACCTCGACCTCGACCCGGTGACTCGCGAGCGCGCGGCCGACCTGTTCCTCTCGACGGTTCCCGAAGCGGAGCGTTCGAAGCGGGCGGCGCTGGCGGCGAGTCTCTACGCCGGCGCGCTCATCGCCGGCGACCGGCGCTCCCAATCGGCGGTCGCCGAGGCGGTCGGTGTTGCCCGACTCACGGTACAGAACCGCTGGCGGGACGTACTCGAAGAGGCGGGTCTCGAAACCCCGAGGTGGTGATTACTCCGGGGACGGGCGAGCCTCGCGCTCGGGCGTGAGGTTCCCGTGTTCGTCGATTTCGCCGTTGACGATGCGCGTACTGGAGACGATGCCGCCGTCCTCGGCGGTGAGGTGGTCGACGACCTCGATATCGAGCGGGTCGAGACCGCGCTCGCGGCGGCGCTCGTTCACCCGCTTGCCGCCGTTTTCGGTCTCCGGCGAGACGACGAGGACATCGAAATCCTCCTCGGCGGCGATGCCGGTCGGTTCGTCGAGCTTCCGGACCTCGTACTCGCGGTCGTGCTCGTCGGCGAGGGTGGTGAGTTCCGCATCGAGGTCCGCCCAGCGCTCGTCGAACGGGCGGACGTAGCGCTCTTCGTGTCTGGTCTCCTGTGCCAAGGTATCGCTCGTCAGCCCCACAGTGACGTCGCCGCGCTCGAAGGCGTGTGCGAACAGCCGTCGATGGCCATCGTGTATCGGGTCGAACGTGCCGCCGAGCGCGACCTGCATACTCGCCACAGACCCGCCCGTGGCTTAGTGGTGTCGCTCCTTACCGCTCGTCGCTATCGCCTTCCTCGACGGGTATCGTCACTGGTTCGGTGTGGCCAGCCCGCGAACGCCGGCGATTCGGAACGAGTAACGCTTCGAGTTCGTCCCGACATCGCCCGGCGGCGATGTCGAGGAGTTCGTCCGGTCGTCCAGCGGTGTAGGTCGGGTCCGCCCCGTCGTGGCGCTCGACGACCCGCTCGTCGTGAAGTTCCGAGAGAACCCGGCGGACGGCACCCGGGTACAATCCCGTGCCCTCAGCGACCTCCTCGACCGTCGAGTGCGGCCGTCGCCGGAGGAAGACGTACACTCGCGTGCGCGTGTCGGTGTCGAGCGCCCGCGAGAGCAGGTCGACGAGACCACCGTCAATCGGGTCGTCGCCAGCGTCCGCTCGCTGGCGGTCGAGTTCCGCGCGCACGTCGGCCGGTTCGACGTCGTCGGCGTCGTCCATGTCCGAAGCGAGTCGGTCGTCGGCCAAAAGCCTTCCTCACAGCACGAGTGCCGCACAGAGTGCATCGAGTCCCTCCTCACGAAGGAGGCGGCGCTGTCTGGTCGCGCCGCTGTCGGCGTTTGCGACCGTGCGAATCCCGTCGATACCGAGGCGCTCGCACTCGCGTTCGACGACCCCAGTCAGTTCAATCGTCCCGGTACCGTCACGGTCGATGAACGACGCACCGTGGCCATACCTGAGCGCGCGCCACTTGTTCTCGTCGAGGAACTCCCGCCGCAGTCGGCCGCTCTCGGATGGCTCGGAGCGATAGGCCGTCCACGGTTCGGCGTGTTCCTCGTACCGTGTGGCGAGGTCGGTCACGAGCGCGTGGACGTACTCGACGAACGCGAACACGTAGTCGGGATTCGACTGACCGTCGGGTGCGCGCACCTCGACGGTGCCGTGGCCGGTATGGGGGCGCACGTCGTACCAGAGCGCGCCGCGGTCGTCGATGGAATCCAACTCGACCATCCGCCGCTCGAAGCGCCGGAACGCCCGAAAACTCCCGAATGCCGTCGGCATGCCCGTGTTGGGCAGGTTCTCGAATATTTTCGCGCGCGCGGAGGCGAGTTCGGTATCGAAGCCGTTCCAGAAGGGTGAGTTCGCCGAGAGAGCGAGCATCACAGGTAAGTACCAGCGGAGTTCGTTCGCTATCCACGTCGCCTTCTCCGCGTCGTCGACACCGACGTGGACGTGAATCCCCGCCGTCGTATTTCGATGCTGTGGATACCGGATACGGTCGAGTTGCGAGCGATAGCGCGGTTTCTCGGCGTGTTCGAGCTCGCGCCACCGGGCGGCGGGATGGAGACCGGCCGCCGCGATACCGTAGCCGTGGTCGGCGGCGTGGTCGACGAGCGCCTCGCGAACGGCGACGAACTGCTCGTGGGCCTCCTCGGAACTCTCACAGACCGGCGTCTGCGTCTCGATGATGAACTTGAACAGTTCGTGGGCCAGCCTGTCGTCGAGAATATCTGGTGGGTCGGTCTCGTAGACGAGTTCGTCGGTCCCTGAGGTGGGCCGCCCCGCGCCGTCGACGACGTAGAACTCCTCCTCGACTCCGATAGTTCCCATCCGCGTGAAGTTGTCGGCCGAACCCACGTCCATTGGGCCGGGATACCCGCCCGTGTGATTAAAAGCCCACCCTTCGCCATGCACCTTCAGTCCTACCTTTCGCTACGGTCGCTCACTTCGTTCGCTCCCTCGCAAAATCTGGACCAAAAGCCTCCTCCCTACGGTCGGTCACCGGCCCGCTCGCTCACTATCGTCCGCTCGCGGTACGACCGCTCACCTCCCGCTACCGCAAACCACCCCACCACCATACAGCACCGCCAAAGCCCTCGCCCGCTCGTTTCACTCGCGGCCTCGCCCTTCATCCGCTGAGGCCCGCACCGCCTCCGTTACCGCGTCACAACCTCGATTTCGTGACCATCCATATCTTTCGTAAAGGCGTACTGGTGGTCGCAGGATTCGGGGTCACGATAGTCCTCGGCACCGCGGGTCATGAGGGTGTCCCACGCCTCATCGAGATCGCCGGCCCGCACCGCGACGTGGCCCCACCCGTCGCCCATCTCGTAGCTCCGGTCGTCGTAGTTGTAGGTGAGCTCGACGCTCATCGCCTCGTCGGCTGCATCGCTGGGTTCGACGAAGTAGTTCGCAAACGAATCGGCCTCCCAGCGGCCGCTCGGGACCTCGTCGTATTCGAATTTGCGCGTCCAGAAGCCGATGTGCGCGTCGGCGTCGGTGACGCGCATCATCGTGTGGTCGATGCTCCACTTCGCTCCGTGGTCGCGCTGGACGATCTCGATCTCGTGACCGTCGGGGTCCTTGACGAAGGCATACCGGCCGCCACAGGATTCGGGGTCGCGGTAGTCCTCGACGCCCTCGTCCATCAGTCCCTCGTAGGCCGCTTCGAGTTTACCTTCCGGGACGCGGACGGCGATGTGGCCCCATGCATCGCCCATGTCGTACGAGCGGCCGTCGTGGTTGTAGGTGAGTTCGAGCAGCGCGCCCTCGTCGTGAACGTCTTCGGGACCCATGAAGACGTTCGTGAACGAATCGGCCTCCATCCGGCCTTTCTCCTCGTAATCGAGGTGCTCGTCGTACCATACCATCGATTCGTCGAGGTCCTCGACGCGCATCATCGTATGGTCGAGCGTCGCGTCCATACGAACCCCCATTCGTGCCGGGGGCAAAAGACTACGGAACCGTCTCCCGGGCGGGCCAGTACAGCCACCACGCGAGCGCGAACGCGAGGAATGGCCCGAGCGGGAGCGCCAGCCGACCAGTGCGAAGAAAGCCGACGGCGAGACCGAGATGCGTGATTCCCGCGAGCACGAGCAAGCCACCCGTCACGCGCCGGTCTTCACGGCCGAGAACGCCACCGACGGCGCTTGCGAGCGCACCCGAATAGAGTAGGACGCTCGTCGGCCACGCACGCAGAAATTCCGGCAGCGCCGCGAACCCTCCCGTAAGCCGGAGATAGTCGAGCAGCGTCGTGAGGTGCAGCGGCGTCGTGTTCACCAACCCGAACGGGAAGATGAGCGTGAACACGCCGCCGGAAAGTATCGTCCACGGCACGACTCCGAACACGACCACGGCGAGCAACCGCCGCGGGGCGGACGCACCTGTCATCACCGGCGCGCGACGACCCGAAGCACGTCCTCGTCTCGGAGTTCGTGGTCCTTGCCCACCTGCTGGTCGTCGTGTTTCGCGCTCGGCCCCGACACGCGGGCGAAGCGAAACCGCTCGTCGAGGTCGCCCCCGAGTTTCTCGCAGGCGTCGCCCACGGTCTGTCCCGCCCGGAGCATCAGCGGCTCCTCGTAGTCCGTCCCGCGACCGGGCTTGTCCATGTAGATGCGAATGAGTTCTAGCTCCTCCCAGATACGTTCGGTGAGCGCGTCGAGACCTCTCTCCTCTTCTGCGCTGATGAAAATCGCCTCTTCGGGATCGATGCCCTGCTCACGGAGGTCGGCGCGCACGGTATCGAGGTACTCGCGCTCGATGAGGTCGGCCTTGTTCACGGTGACGAGCGAGGGGAGGTACACCCGGTTTTCGAGGATGCCATCGAGCAGGCCGTCGAGATCGACGGGTTCGGTGATGGCGACGTCGGCGTTGACATATCCGCGCTCGCGGAGGACTTCTCGGACGGTATCGTCTTCCAGTTCCACATCGGGTCCCGTCGTGACGTCGATGCCGCCTTTGCCCTTCGGCGTGATGCGGACCTTCGGGGGCTGTGTGTCGAGGCGGACCTTGTTCTCGTACAGTTCGCGCGCGAGCGGCTCGTATCTATCGATTTCGAACACCGAGAGCACGAACACCACGAGGTCCGCCGTCCGAATCACCGACAGCACCTCCTGACCGCCGCCGCGACCGCCTGCCGCGCCCTCGATCAATCCCGGGACATCGAGCAGTTGGATGTTCGCCCCCTTGTGTTTCAACATTCCCGGATTGACGTCGAGGGTCGTGAACTCGTAGGAGCCGACCTCGCTTTCGGCGTTCGTGAGCGCGTTGAGGAGGGTGGATTTGCCCGCGCTCGGCATCCCCACGAGCGCCACCGTCGCGTCGCCGGTCTGTTCGACCGAGTATCCCTGTCCGCCGCCCGCGGAGGACTGGCTTTCGAGTTCCTCCTTCTTCTCGGCGAGTTTCGACTTCAGCCGACCGATGTGGGCCTCCGTGGACTTGTTGTACGGCGTCTCCGCTATCTCCTCGCGGAGGTCCTCGATTTCGTCTTCAAGGCCCATCGAGTAGGTATGAGAGGCCGGCGTCGAAAAGTCCTTCACATCCGCTCGCCGAAAAGCAATCCTTAACCTCGCGGCGACGGTTCTCCGGGTATGGCTGGAACCATCGAAGTGCTCGTTCCCGGCGGGGAGGCCGACCCCGGTCCGCCGCTGGGCCCGGAACTCGGCCCGACGCCGGTGAACGTCCAGGAGGTCGTTGCCGACATCAACGACGAAACCGAAGCGTTCGACGGGATGGAAGTCCCCGTAACTGTCGAATACGACGACGACGGCTCGTTTTCCATCTCGGTCGGCGTCCCGCCGACGACGGCGCTCGTCAAGGACACGGCGGGCTTCGAGACCGGCAGCGGCGAGCCACAGACGAACTTCGTCGCCGACATCACAGTCGAAGAGGTCAAACAGATCGCCGACCAGAAAGGCTCGGACCTGTTGGCCTACGACACCAAAAGCGCCGCCAAGGAGGTCGCCGGCACCTGCGTCAGCCTCGGCGTGACCATCGACGGCGAGGACGCGCGTACCTTCGGCGAGCGCGTCGACGACGGCGAGTACGACGACATCCTGGCCGAGGAAGCCGCCGCGTAGACGCGACTCGTTTTCTCGACGGCATATCGTTCTGTCGAGCGATACCAGCAGGTTTAGGGATTGCTCCGGAGTATGTTCCGTCAGTATGTCCGGAGAGTACGAAACCGAACGCGAGTTGAGTCGCGCGGCAATCGCCGATGTCTTCGAGAGTTTCGCCGAGGAACTACGAAACGAGGGCGAACTCACGCTCGCCGTCGGCGGCGAACACGTCCGTATCGACCCGACCGACCCCTGCGAGTTCGAAGTCGAAGTCGAGGAGGAGTCCTCGCGGCTCGGCGGCAGCGAACGAAGCGTCGAGTTCGAGCTGGAATGGGAGCGCCAGGAGGACGAACGCGACCTCGTGGAGTAGTCGCTTCGCTTCGACGGGTTTAAACGCACACGGCGGTGGGTTTTCGATGAGACAGGCGTCGCCTGTTTCACGCCGTAGCAGCCGCGAAGGCGTACTACGGAGGTGGAAAATGGCAGATCAGGACATAGAGGAGGCCGTGACGCGTGCGATTGATGAGGCCCCACCGCGGAACTTCGAGGAAACGGTGGACCTCGCGGTCAATCTGCGCGATCTCGACCTCAACGACCCATCGAACCGCGTCGACGAGAGCATCGTTCTCCCGGAAGGCACAGGCCAAGAGACTCGTATCGTGGTCTTCGCCGAGGGCGAGACGGCCCTGCGCGCCGAAGAAGTTGCCGACGAGGTGCTCGACGGCGACGACCTCGAAGAGTTGGGCGATGACGACGACGAAGCGAAGGACCTCGCGGGCGAGACGAACTTCTTCATCGCCGAGGCCGGGATGATGCAGGACATCGGTCGCTACCTCGGTACAGTACTGGGACCGCGCGGGAAGATGCCCACGCCGCTCCAGCCCGACGACGATGTCGTCGAGACCATCAATCGGATGAAGAATAC
>CAZJHA010000104.1:0-4601 GCA_964545755.1 uncultured Halobacteriales archaeon
CGCACGATGCTCGTCGAGGAGATGATGACGTCGACGATGACGAAGTCGCCATCGGGCGTCGGTTCGGGAACGTCCTCAAGCCGGTCGAGCGTGTGAACCTCGGACCCGTCGTGCACTCCCGTTCGGTCGTGACTCACAGCGGCTGGTCTCCTTCGATGATGCCGACCGCCTGTTCGGCCATCGCCGGCACGCCGTCGTCCATCATCTCGTAGAACCGATTGTCGCTGTTTCCCATCAGGTACCGGGCGTAGAACATCTCGCCGAGTGCCGCCATCTTGTAGACGGCGAGCACGCGATAGAACCGGTGGTTGTCGACCGCAAAGCCGGTCTTGTCCTCGTAGCGTTCGGTGAGGGTGGCGCGCGTGAGATACTCGCCCGCGGTCAAAAACGGCGGGGCGATGGTCTGCATGATGGGCGGCAGCGGGTCCTTTTCCTCCGGCCAGAAAAAGAGCAACCAGCCCAGATCACACAGCGGGTCGCCAAGCGTACTCATTTCCCAGTCGAGCACGCCCGTAATCTCCGGGGGCGTCCCCGGTCCGAAGACCACGTTGTCGAGTTTGTAGTCGCCGTGGACCAGCGCGTCCGGCGAGTTCTCGGGTACGTTCTCGGCGAGCCAGTCGCCGACGCGTTCGAGTTCCGGCACCTCGCGTTCGGCGGTCGTCTCCTCGAAGGCCCACTCGATCTGCTCGGTCCAGCGCTCGACTTGGCGTTCGGTGAACCCTTCCGGGTTGCCGAACTCACCCAGTCCGACCGCCTCGTAGTCGACGGTGTGGATGGCCGCGAGCGTATCGATCATCTCCTCGCCGATGCGGCGCTGGTGGTCCGGATCGTTGAACCGGCCGGGTGCCGAAAACCGCAACACGTCACCCTCGACACGCTCCATCACGTAGAAGACGCTCCCGAGGACCGACGTGTCCTCACAGGCCGCTATCGTCCGTGGCACCGGAACGTCAGTTTCCTGGAGTGCATCAATGGGAGCGTACTCCCGCAGGACATCGTGGGCGGTGTCGGCGGTCTCGCCCGGCGGCGGCCGGCGGACGACCAGTTCGCGGTCGTCCCACGTCACGAACAGCGTCTCGTTCGAAAAGCCCTGCTCGTGGCGCTCCACGTCGAACGTCTCGGTCTCGCCCAGTTCGTCCGTGAGGAACTCCCGCAGACCGTCGTAGTCGACGAGGTCGTCTACTTCCGGCATCGTGTCTCGGGCGTATGCGCGTTGTAATTGGTTTTCACACGTATTTCATTGGGGAAAACGAGGGTTAATGTTCGGCCTTCTATCCAAGGCCCAACGTTAACCGCCGGTTCTGCCGATGAGGCCAGTGTGGACATTACGTACCAAGACTCAGAGCGCGCTCGGGAGGTCACCGAACGAACGCGGCGGTTCATCGACGAGGTGGTACTCCCGCAAGAGCGCGAACTGCTCGCACAGCGCGACGAGCGCAGCGATGCCGACCGCCACGCGGAGGGCGAACGACTCGTCGAGGAGCTGCGCGAAGAGGCACGCGAACGCAACGTGTTCGGGCCGCAGATTCCCGACCAATACGGTGGACTTGAGTTGTCGTTCGATGACCTGCTACCCGTCTTCGAGCAGGCGGGCCGCAGTGTCTTCGCGATGGCGGCGATGCACGTCGCTGCACCGGATGAAGGTAATATGCACATCCTCGACGAGGCCGGCACCGATGAACAGAAAGAGGAGTACCTCAGACCGCTCGCGAACTGCGAGGTCACGTCGGGATTCTCGATGACCGAACCGATGGACGGGGCAGGCTCCGACGCGAAGAAGCTCAAGACCACCGCTCGAAAAGAGGGTGATGAATGGGTCATCGACGGTCACAAGTGGTGGACAACACAGGGCAGCGGTGCGGATTTCCTCATCGTCGCCGCCCGTACCGACCTCGATTCCCATCCCTACGTCGGTACGTCGCTATTCATCGTGCCTCGCGAGGCCGACGGAGTAGAAGTGGTTCGTGATATCCCGCACATGGGCGAGGCCGGAATGGCCCACTCCGAGATACTCTACGATGGCGTCCGAGTCCCCGAGGAGAATCTGCTTGGCACCGAGAACGGTGGCCTCGCCATCGCCCAGCAGCGCCTCGTCCCTGCTCGGCTCACCCATTGTATGCGCTTTATGGGGATGGCCGACCGTTCGCTCGATGTCGCAAAAGCGTACATGGACGAGCGCACCGTCTACGGCGAGCGCCTCAGCGAGAAACAGAACGCCCGGTTCGACGTTGCCGACGCGGAGATGCGCCTGCATTCGGCCAGAACGATGGTACGCCACGCCGCCCGAACCTACGCCGAGACCGGTGACGCCAGCACCGAGTGTGGGGTGTCGAAGGTGTTCGCCGCAGAAACCGTACAGGAGGTCATCGACACCTGCGTGCAGGCCTGTGGCGGCAATGGCATTGGCAAGGACCTTCCACTCGCCGATTTCTACGAGAACGTGCGGTGTTTCCGCATCATCGATGGGGCCGACGAAGCACACCTGCGCTCGGTTGCAAAGCGCGCGTTCGACGACGAGGAAATCAAGCCCGAAGAGGTCGAACACGTCACGCGCTTTGACGCTGAGACTGGTCTGACCGGGGAGGATACAGCATGAGCACGCTCGATAGATTCAGACTGGACGACGACGTGGCACTGATTACCGGCGCGGCTTCGGGTATCGGCAAATCCTATGCCGAGGCGTGTGCCGACGCGGGCGCGACGCTTGCGCTCGCGGACATCGACGTTGAGGGCGTCGAGACGGTGGCCGCCGAACTCGACGCCGAAACTCTCGCCATAGAGGTCGATGTCACCGACCACGAGGCGGTCGCCACAATGGTCGAAAAAACCGTCACAGAGTTCGACAACGTCGATGTCGCGTTCGCCAATGCCGGTATCGGACGGCTGAACTACCCCATCGATGACTACTCAATCGAGGAGTGGGATGACGTGATGGACGTCAACCTCACTGGCGTTTTCTACACCATCCGGGAGGTCGCTTCAGCGATGAACGACGGTGGAAGTATCGTGACAACCGCGTCAGTGCTGAGTTCGGTTGCCTCCGAGTGGCCCGGTGTCGCCGCCTACGTCGCCTCGAAAGGTGGGGTTGCCCAGCTCACCAAGCAGGCCGCCGCCGACCTCAGTGGGCAGGACATTCGGGTCAACGCCATCGCGCCGGGCTGGACTCATACCGGCATCGGTGGCGGCGCGTTCCGGAAGGACTCGGGATTCGACGAGATGCACGAGGAGATGGCAGAGGAGACACTGCTCGGTCGACTCGGCGAACCGGACGACCTGAAGGGTATCGCGCTCTTCCTTGCGAGCGACGCCTCGGCGTACTGCACGGGGAGTGTGTTCACCGTCGATGGAGGGTGGACGACGACATGATTAGAAGATCCTCGCAAGCGGAGACAGCCGAAAGTCGTTTCATCACATCCTGTGTGGCTCACTCATGACAGTGCCGCTCGACCTCGTAGTGAGTATCTCAGACCACGACTCGCTCGACGCAGTGGCAGCACAAGCCCGTCGTGCCGAGGAGCACGGCTTCGAGCGTGTCTCGGCCGGCGAGACCACCGGCTGGGACATGGTAACGGCGTTCGCCGTCCTCGGTGAGCGAACAGACCACATTGGGCTCTCGAACGACGTGCTCTCACCCTATGGTCGCGCGCCGACCGTTCTCGCACAGACCGCGCTGACGATGCACGAGGCAACCGACGGGCGGTTCAGGCTCGGGCTGGGGACGAGTTCGCCCGCCATCGCCGAACGGTGGCACGGCGCGTCGTTCGACCGGCCGCTCCGACGCCTTCGGGAGACCATCGACATCGTCCGCGCGGTATACGAAGGGGATTCGGTGAGTTACGACGGCGACATCTACCAGTTGGGCGGGCTTTCCTACGACCGTTCGGTACCCGAGAACCCGCCACCAATCGACGTCGCCGCGCTCGGGCCGAAGGCTGTCGAACTCGCCGGACGGTTCGCCGACGGCTGGGTGCCACAACTGTTCACCGTCGAGGGCCTTGACGACCGGATGGGCGACCTCCGGCGCGGTGCAGAACTGGGAAAGCGCGATCCAGACGACTTGCGGGTCGCCCCACTCGTACGGTGTTTCGCCAGCGAGGACCCAGAGCGTGCGCGTGAGGAGACGCGCATGATGGTGGCGTTCCTCATCGGAGCCTACGGTCCCTTCTACGGCCAGTCGGTCGCCGAACAGGGATATGGGGATGTTGTTGAGGAAATACGGGATGCATGGGAAGACCGGGATTTGGCCACGATGGCTTCTGCGCTTCCCGATGACCTCCTTGGAGATGTCGCCGCTTCGGGGACACCCGAAGAAGTGCGTGAACAAGTCAAGCGGTTCGCTGGCGTCGATGGCGTGAGTGCGGTACGCCTCGGCTTCGTCCGCGGGATGGACTCCGAGGACAAAGAAACGACGATGGAGGCCCTTGAAGGGATAGTGTAGCCTCCCTCAGTAGGCACCTTCCCCATCCCCTATCACGATGGATGTCCACCGTATTCGCGAGCGAAGTGAACCACCCGTGCGTACGGTCAGCCTCCTTGAGGAACACGCGGAGCGCCCGTGCGTCATCGAACGTCCCGCTTCCATCGCGGTCAAGTCCATACCC
>CAZJHA010000104.1:4701-7387 GCA_964545755.1 uncultured Halobacteriales archaeon
ATCGCGGCTCAGGTTCCGGGGTCCCGCGCGGACAACAGCCCGCGCGAGAGCAGCCGTCGGGCGATGACCACGAGACCGTTCGTAAAGCCGCTGCCGAAGACCGCGGTCTCGGTCCGCTCACCGTCGTCGTACTCGGTCTGTGAACTCACGAGCAGCGCGTTCCGGTCGGCCATCGCCAGCACGCCAATCGATGGCTCCTCGGTTGGGCCTTCGAGCCAGTCGAGTTCCGTCTCGAAGACCTCCACATCGGGAACGCGCTCGCGGAGTCGGCTGTGCGTCGTCGGCGAGGCTACCCCGACGAGCACGTCAACGCCGCGGTCGGTCGCTGTGGCGAGGCGTTCCGTGAGTGCCTCGGTGAGCACGTTCTCCGCGCCGACGACGAGGATGAGTTCACTCGTCGCTTCGTCGATGAGCTGGCAAGTGCGCGCCGAGACCGCTTCGCGGCCCGAAAGCGACCACACCTCCTGAGCGAGTTGTTCGTTCTGTCTGTCCTCCGGTTCGACCGCGTGGAGGGCCTCGTTGAGATCGTCGATGCGTGCCGTGTAGCGGTCGGCAAGGATGTCGGTGGCCTCCCCAACCGAGAGTGCGCGAAAACGCTGTGGGTTGGTGTGTTGTATCTCGACCAACCCCTCGGATTCGAGCACCCGGACCGCGTCGTAGACGCGGGTGCGCGGGACGGAAGCGACGTCGCTGATCTCCTTTGCGGTCCCGAAGGGTAGCCGAGTCAGTGCGACGAAACACCGCGCTTCGTACTCCTTGAGCCCGAGGTTCTGCAACAGTTCGACTGCCTCCCCTTCCGCATCACGTGCCACTATCCAACCACCGCCAGTCGTTGGTCGTCCAGACGGTTAAGGCTGCGGCGAAGCGTGCCAGTTGTGAGTGACCAGTAGCGAATTCACTCACAGTATCATAAACACTCTTATAGGATGGGTCACAACGGACGAGTGGCACAGGGGATGGCCTTTCCAACCACCGTGCCATCCCTTGGGTCACTTACTCGTCAACAAGCACAACAGCCGCCGCTGTGTCGCGATTCGAAGCAATCCCTCCATCGGGGGAGATGAAAGGGCGGAATCGGTCGATTACTGGATGCCGGGGGCCGCGGCCGGCGTGCGGTCGAGCGCATCGTTGCCGAGCGCGTTCGAGAGGGCGCGGCGCAACCGCTCGGAGGCGGCCTGATTGGAGACGTCGAACTGCGCGGCGAGGTCGGCTATCGTCGTCTCGCGCGGAATCTCGAAGTAGCCGCCCTCGACCGCCGCCGTCAGTAGCGCCCGCTGAGACGGCGTGAGGGCGTCACAGTCGGCCGGTCGCCCGTTGGTGGCCGTGAGTTCGCGGAGTTCGAACGAACGGCCGCGCGCGCCGCAATGACGGCGATAGCCGACGAGCGCCACCCGGTCGGGAAAGCGCATCCGCACCGTCATCCCCTCGTGGTCGAGCGTACAGCCGAGCAACACGCCGTCGTGTTCGACCCAGCCACAATACTCCGTCGCCTCGACCGGCAGGCACATCCGATAGAGCTTCCAGCCGTCGGCCGGCTCGCTCCAGCTATCGACGTCGAGTATCGCCTCGGTGCGTTCGAGTCCGGTCTCGAAGGCGTCGAAATCGGTGCCGTCGGCCCAGAGCGCGACCGAGAGCGTCTCGCAATCACACGTCTGCATCCCCTCGACGGTCAGGCGCATCTCCGGGAAGTCATCGAGCACCCGCGCGTAGCTCGGGCGGTCAACCCGATACTCGGCGACGATACTCATCCCCCTCCCCCCTCGAACGGGCCGGTAGTCGCTGCGTGTCGGTGAAAGTCACTGGTTACACTGCTTCGTCGGAGTCCATGCCCTCCCGGGCGGGTTACATGTATCATTCCCAACCACCGTCGTGTTTCGCTACGAAAACTCACAGGATAGTCGAAAGAATAACGCTGCGGTTTTGTTATTCGATTACTAAATTACGTGAAAGACGCTCCATCCGCCGATTCGCCCAATAGGTAGTAAGACAATATTGCCAAAATTGTAATTCCAATATCTATCAGTGAGAAAATATCCACGACGAGTTCCGCAGCCGGTCGCCTGTGAATCGACGCCGTCATGGACCCAATTCGTGACGTCGACTGTTGTATTAGCGACCAGTTTCGATGAATTACCGGATGTTCCCATGATATCATCTTAGATATTTAAATTAGTGGATATAATAGCGTTGGGGGGTCATGGATATGTGCTATCAGTTACCGCGTTCATGGTTCGATAGCGAGAGACAGCCGCCCACTCCGCGACCATGAAACCGCCACAGATGGAATCCACCATACGCGAACACGAGATTCACGACGTACTGCGCAACGAACGGCGCGTTCACACGTTGAAGTACCTCAACGAGTTCGAGGGAACGGTGTCGCTGCGGGAACTGTCCGAGGAGATAGCACGACGGGAGACCGGCGAGTCGCCGCCACCGCGGAACATCCGCGAAAGCGTCTACAACTCGCTGCACCAGACACATCTTCCGAAGCTCGACCGGCTGGGCGTGGTCGATTACGACCGGGACCGCAAGCAGCTTCGGCTGCTCGAACCCGCCGAACAGGTCGACCTCTACATGGAAGTCACCACCGAGCAGGAGGTCACGTGGGCGACGTACTACCGAACGGTCGGCGTCATCGCGCTGGTCGTGGTGGTCCTCGCCGACATCGGGCTGGCGGCGTTCG
>CAZJHA010000105.1:0-7353 GCA_964545755.1 uncultured Halobacteriales archaeon
ATCCCCCTCGACGAGGTCGCCGTCGGCGACCGGATGAGGGTCCGACCGGGCGAGCGGATTCCGACCGACGGCGTCGTCGTGGGCGGCCAGTCGGCGGTCGACGAATCGATGGTCACCGGCGAGTCCGTGCCCGTCGAGAAGACAGAAGGCGACGAAGTAGTGGGTTCGACCATCAACGAGAACGGCGTTCTGACTGTCGAAGCCACCAAGGTCGGCGCGGACACGGCGCTCCAGCAGATCGTCCAAACTGTGAAAGAGGCCCAGTCACGCCAACCGGACATCCAGAACCTCGCCGACCGCATCTCGGCGTATTTCGTGCCCATCGTCATCGCGAACGCGCTGCTGTGGGGGGTCGTCTGGTCTCTGCTCCCCGAAGCGCTCGCGGGCTTCGTGAACTGGTTGCCGTTGTGGGGGCTGCTCGCCGGCGGGCCGGCAGTCGCCGGCGGCACGGTCTCGGTCTTCGAATTTGCAGTAGTGGTGTTCGCCTCCGCCGTGCTCATCGCCTGTCCCTGTGCGCTCGGACTTGCAACGCCAGCGGCGACGATGGTCGGCACCTCCATCGGCGCGAAAAACGGCGTCCTGTTCAAGGGCGGTGACGTGCTCGAACGCGCCAAAGACGTCGATACCGTGGTGTTCGACAAGACCGGGACGCTCACCGAGGGCGCAATGGAACTGACCGACGTCGTTGCGTTCGACGACCATGCCGCCACCGACGGCGGCGAACCGGCGGCCGACGGCGGCGCGGTGCTAGAAGAGCGCTCGGAAATCGGCGAGGAGACGGTGCTCCGCCTCGCCGCGAGCGCCGAATCCGGCAGCGAACACCCGCTCGCACAGGCAATCGTGGAGGGGGCCGACGAGCGCGGCATCGACCTCGCCGACCCGACCGAGTTCGAGAACGTCCCCGGCCACGGCGTGCGCGCGACGGTTGAGGGCGATGAGGTGCTCGTCGGCAATCGCAAGCTCATGCGGGACAACGGCATCGACCCCACGCCCGCGACCGAGCAACTCGAACGGCTCGAAGGCGAGGGCAAGACCGCGATGCTGGTCGCGCGCGTGTCCGCCAGCACGGACGACGGCGAACCCCTCGGTCTCGTCGCCGACGCCGATACCGTCAAGGAGAGCGCCAAAGAGGCCGCCGCGGCGCTCCGCGAGCGGGGCGTTGCGGTCCACATGATTACCGGCGACAACGAGCGGACGGCTGAAGCGGTCGCCGAGGCAGTCGGCATCGACCCCGCAAACGTCCGTGCAGGGGTCCTCCCCGAGGACAAATCCGACGCCATCGACGATATCCAGTCCGACGGGGCGAGGGCGATGATGGTCGGCGACGGCGTGAACGACGCGCCCGCGCTCGCGACCGCCTCCGTCGGCACTGCCATCGGCTCCGGTACTGACGTGGCCATCGAGGCCGCCGACGTCACGCTGATGCGCGACGACCCGCTGGACGTCCTGCGTGCCATCCGCATCTCCGACGGCACGCTCCGAAAGATCAAACAGAACCTCTTCTGGGCGCTCGGCTACAACACGGCGATGATTCCGCTCGCCTCGCTGGGACTGCTCCAGCCCGCGCTCGCCGCGGCGGCGATGGTGTTTTCGAGCGTATCGGTGCTCTCGAACAGCCTGCTGTTCCGCCGGTACACGCCCGAGGAAGACTATCGACTGCTGTACAGCTGGCGATAGCCCGAGGAGCGTGTACCTCGGAGCGCTAGCGGCGCTCCGGTGGTACACGCCCGAAGAGGACGACGAACTGCTCGGATTCCTCCGTTAGTCCGCCGTTTCCGGCTGGAGGCGTGAAACATCCGCAGCCGACGATTCTGTGTGACGGTTTCGTGCTGTAAAGACCGAGTTCACAACTCAGTTTTTGCAATTATATCATGAGATGATGATGGTTATTCGTATCCGATATCGATGCAAAACACCTGACAGCACGCGATTTTTCGACAAAAGGCTCTAACGGATGAATCCCTGCGTGGTGAGTGATACAATGGCAACCGATACACTGGCAACAACCGACACGCAGACACGACGGCGATTTCTCAAGACGACCAGTGCGGTCGCCGGCGACGGCAAACAGAAGTTCGACCAAGTCACCCTCGGGTAGCCAACTTTAGGAGGGTAGCGACCACGAACGAACACATGAGTACACCGGATTTGGACCGCTTCACCTCGCGCCGTTCGACCGTCTACGCGAACGGCGGTATCGTCGCCACGAGCCAGCCGCTCGCCGCCGGGGCCGGCGTCGAACTCCTCCGGGAGGGTGGCAACGCCTTCGATGCCGCCGTCGCCACCGCCGCCGCGCTCAACGTCGTCGAGCCGACGAGCACGGGACTGGGCGGCGATGCCTTTGCACTCTATCGCACCGCCGACGGCGAGGTGGGCGCGATGCGGGCCTGCGGTGGCGCGCCAGCCGACGCGACAATCGAGAACGTTCGGGCGTCGGTGCGCGAGCACGAGAACGCGGCGGATTGGTATCCCGAAAACCGGGGGTCCGCGGTCGATGGCGGCGATACCGACGACCTCGGCATGCCGTTTCTCGGCCCCCATACCGTGACGGTGCCCGGAACTGCACGCGGTTGGGAGGCGACCGTCGAACAGTATGGACGACGTTCGCTCGGCGAGGCACTCGGGCCGGCGATTCGCTACGCGAGCGAGGGCTATCCCGTCTCGGAGGTCATCGCTCACCACTGGCAGAGTGCGGAGGAACTGTTCACCGACCCACACGCTGCCGAGGCGTATCTGAACGACGGCGCTGCCCCCGCGACCGGCGAGCAGATTCGCCTGCCACGTCTCGGTGAGAGTCTCGACACAATCGCCGAACAGGGTGCGGACGCGGTCTACGAGGGTGCTATCGGCGAGCAGATCGCAGCCGAAGTGCAGGAGAAGGGTGGGTTCCTCTCTGAAGACGACCTCGCGGACTTCTCGGTCGAGTTCCCCGAGCCGGTCTCGACGCGCTATCACGGGAGCGAGGTGTACGAACTCCCGCCGAACAATCAAGGTCTCATCGCGCTCGAAGCGCTGAACATCGCCGAGGAGATCGACGCCGGCGACCATCCCCTCGAATCGCCGGAGCGGGTTCATTACTTCGCCGAGGCGACCAAGCGCGCCTTCCACGACGGCCATCGCTACATCACCGACCCCACATACGAGGACGTGCCGGCGCTCGCTTCCGACGAGTGGGCCGCACGGCGCGCAGCGGATGTCGGCCCGACGGCGAGCGACGTGACCTTCGGGGTGCCCGGAAGCCACGCCGAGGACGCCGACACAGTACTGTTGTGTGTCGCAGACAGCGAGGGTAACGTGGTCTCCTTTATCAACTCGCGGTTCGCCGGCTTCGGCTCCGGACTCGTCGCTGGCGATACGGGCATCGCACTCCAGAACCGTGGGGCATCCTTTTCGCTCGACCCCGACCATCCGAACAGCCTCGCACCGGGCAAGCGCCCGTTCCACACGCTCATTCCCGGTGTCGTGGATTTCGCACCCGACGAAAGCCGGGAGGACTGGGCTGCCTTCGGCGTCATGGGCGGGTTCATGCAGCCACAGGGCCACGTGCAGGTCATCTCGAACCTCGTCGATTACGACCTCCCATTACAAGCGGCGCTCGACCGACCGCGCTGGCGCTACCGTGAGGACGGCTCGCTCGCCGTCGAGGGGCGCATCGGCGGGCATCTGGCGACGAAACTCGCCCGGATGGGTCACGACACCCGGGTACTCACGCCGACGCAGTTCGGTGGCGCACAGCTCGCCAGAAACAACGAGGGTACGCTCTCGGGGGCGACCGAACCACGGAAGGACGGCACGGTCGCGGGTTACTGATTCGATTTCGCTCGGCGGGCGTTCACGAACGCTCGGGCGGCCTGAGCGCGAACGCGCCGACGGCCGCGAGAAGGGAGAGGCCGCCGCCGATGAGGAAGGTCGTTGACCACCCCACGAGCGTGATGAGCCAGCCGGCGACGACACCACCGAGGACGCCGCCGCCGACCTTGCCCATATAGACCAGCGCGTAGTTACTGGAGGAGTTGGCTTGGCCGTAGTAATCGCCGACGATGCTCGGAAAGAGCGCGAACTGCGGACTCCAGAAGAAGGTGGTGACGATGACGGCGGCGACGAAGCCGATACCCGAGCCGATGCGGGCGAACCAGACGAGTGCGAACAGTCCACAACCGGTGAGAACCGCCGACGCGAGGATGAACCGTCTGCGCGAGAAGCGGTCGGAGACGCCGCCGACGACGACACGGCTGAGGCCGCCGACAAGCGCGAGAATCGTCGCCGAGGCGGTGGCGACCGTCGCCGCGAGACCGAACTGCTGGGCGAAGGAGACGACCTTCGCCGTCAGCATCAGTCCGGCGGTGTTGACGAAGGCGAACATCGTGAGTAAGTCCCAGAACTGCCATGTGCGCAGCATCTCACGCCACGTGTAGTCACTACCGGAGCGAGTGGATGCCGTCGCCTGCCCGCCGTCGGTGCGTCCGCCCAGCCAGTCGGTCGGCGGGTCCCGGAGCACGACCGCGCCGACGAGGACGCCGACGCCAATCAGGAGACCCATGTTGCGGAGCACCGCGGAGTAGCTGCCGACGGTCGCGTTCGCGCGGACGTAGGGGATGAACGCGGCGCTGCCGGCAGCGAAGGCCATCGTGCCGACGCCAGTGGTGAGACCGCGCTGGTCGGGAAACCACTTGAGCGCCGTGTTGACGGCGACGGTGTAGACGATGCCGACGCCGATGGCTCCAAGCGAGTAGAGCACGTAGACCTGCCAGAGGCTGTTTGCGTAGGCCAGCCCGAGATAGCCGCCGCCGGCGAGCACGCCGGCGAGGAGGCTGATGCGGCGCGGGCCGTGACTGTCGCGCCACGTCCCGACGGGGAACTGCGAGAGCGACTGGAAGGCAACAAAGAGGGTGAAGACGAGTCCGAGCGCCGACAGCGGGATATCGAGGTCGGCCGCGAGCGGTCCCTCGATGGACGACCACACGTATTGGTACGGACTGATGAGCGCCATCATCACCGCCGCGGCGACGACCTGCCACCACCGCGAGTAGCCGAGCGACTCGCGTGCGCGGGCGCTGTAGTTGACGGGCGCATCCTCGGCGGGCGATGCCATCGTCTTAGCGTGCCGTTGCCGACCACGTAGTCGAAATCCTGTCCCGAGTTTTCCGGACGTCAGCTGCGTTTGCTCTCACTACTGTCATACCGACTCGGAGAAGTTTATAAACACCGCTATCGGGACGATTCGCATCGCCGCTATCGACTGTATCGGTCAGTTCATCGTCTCGCGTCGGGTCGCTCGATACGACCGCGTCCAGTGACTCGCGCGACGGTTGCCTCCGCGCGCTCCGGAAAGCAAGGGTGATGGGTGGCGGCTTCGTTGCCTGCACATCGATGAGTACAGCAGGACGTCTCAGTCGCAACCTCTCGTGGATACATAGCGTCGCGGTCATCGTCGGCACGATGGTCGGCGCGGGCATCTTCATCGTCACCGGCACGGCGGCCGAACTCATGGGTCCCGCAGTCCCGCTCGGCTTCTCACCGGACTGCCGGTCGTGTTCTCGACTGCGCTCGTCTATGCGGTCTACATGAGCGGGCCGCTCGGCGAGCATCCCGGCGGAGCCTACATGCACATCTCGCGGACGTGGAACTCGACGCTCGCCGGCTACGCGTTCATCTGGCTGAAGGTCGTCGCGTTCATCGGCGCACAGGCGGTCTTCGCCATCGGCTTCGGCAACGCGATGCGTTACTGGCCCGCACTTCGATTCCTTTCGGCCGAGTGGTGGGCCATCGCCTTTCTCACGGGCCTGTTCGCCCTCCATCTCGTCGGCGTCGACGTCTTCGGACGTGTGCAGGCACTGATGACTGGTCTCCTCGTCGCGGTCCTCCTGTTGCTCGGGCTTCCCGGTCTGCTCCACGTCGACCCCGGGAAATTCTCGCCGCTGTTCCCTGCTCAGTTGTACGCCGAGGGCATCGTCGGCCCGTTCGTCGCCGGGACGACCGCGCTCTTCTTCTCGTACATCGGCTTCGAATCGCTCGCCCAGACCGCCGGCGAGACCGAGAACCCACGGAAAACGCTGCCGCGCGTGTTCGCGGGCAGCGTCCTCTTCATCGGCTTGCTCTATCTGCTCGTGAGCGTCGTCGTCATCGGCATCCTCCCGTGGGAGAGGGTCGCCGGGAGCGAGACACCGCTCACCGACGCCGCCGCGACGTACTTCCCGGTTGGAACAGCAGGAGTCGTCGCCGTTGGCAGCCTGCTCGCGTACGCGACGACCGCCAACGCCGGCTACATGGCCCCGAGTCGGGTTCTCTACGCGCTCGGCCGCGACCGACTGCTCCCCGATACGCTCACCCACGTCAACGACCGCTTCTGCACGCCCGACGCCGGTCTCATCCTCACGTGGGCGATTGCCGTCGCGTTCGTGCTCACCTCGACGTTCTCCTATGCACTGAACATCTCGCTGGCCGCACTCTTGTTCATGTACACGGCCCACGCGCTCTCGCTCGTCTCCCTGCCCCACGTGAACCCCGAACTGTACGAGGAGAGCGGGCTGCAGTTCACCCCGGCGACGCTCGCCGTCATCGGGCTGGTGAGCGCCGGTTCGATGCTCGTCTTCCTCTCGCAGACGCTCTCGCCGGGGACGTTCGTACCGGCTCTCGGACAGTTGCTCGCCGGAAACGTCGGTGAGGCGCTGCTTTCGAGCAGCATCCTTCTGTTGGGTATCTGGCTCGTCGTCGGTCTCGTGGTCTATGCGGACTACCGCCTCTCGACCGACGGCGAACTTCCCACACGGCTTCCGTTCGTGTTCCTCGAAGGCGAGTGAGCGAAAGAATACTGTACACGCCCGACGAACTCCTTCGACATGGTCTTCGACGCGACGCGCGAGGAAGCCCTCGCGCGCGACGAGCGGGACCCGCTTGCCGAGTTCGCCGAGCGGTTTCACACCGCCGACGAGCTGTACCTCGACGGCAACTCGCTCGGACCGCTCTCGACCGACGCCGAGCGGACGCTCGACCGCGTCATCGAGGAATGGCGCGAGTATGCAATCCACGGCTGGACCGACGGCGAGCCGCCGTGGTTTCGATACGGCGAGTACCTCGGTGACCGACTCGCGCCGCTCGTGGGTGCCGACGAGAGCGAGGTCGTCGCCGCGAACTCCACGACGGTGAACATCCACACCCTTGTGGGTACCTTTCTCGATACGCTCGATGGCCGGCCGACAGTTCTGATCGACGAACTCAACTTCCCGACCGACGGGTACGCCGTCCGCGCCCAGCTCCGCCAGCGCGGGTTCGACCCCGACAACCGACTCGTAGTCGTCGAAAGCGACGACGGACGGACGATTGACGAAGGCGACGTCGTTGCGACACTGGATG
>CAZJHA010000106.1:0-2028 GCA_964545755.1 uncultured Halobacteriales archaeon
CCGACGACCCAGTCGAACCAGTGGGTCGTCAGTCCCTTGCCGACCCAGCCGTCGTCGGGCAGACCCGCGTTGAGCCACAGCCGC
The DNA here is from genome assembly GCA_964545755.1 of uncultured Halobacteriales archaeon. Lineage (GTDB taxonomy): Archaea > Halobacteriota > Halobacteria > Halobacteriales > Halococcaceae > Halococcus. Next base: position 85 of record CAZJHA010000106.1, read on the forward strand.
GGTGACTCGATACAGCCTCCGGCGAGCACCACGGTATCGGCACCGACAGTTTGCGTCTGCCCGGACCACGAATCGCGGAACGTCACGCCAGTGGCTTCGAGGTTGCCCGCGCCTTCGTCGGTGGTGATGTCCGTGACGTAGGCGTTCGGCCGGACGGCGACGTTGCCCGCATCGGGGTCGTCGTTCGTATCGAGCGCCCGCGGAACGTAGGCCACGTTGCTCGACTTGCGGGATTTCTCCCGCACCGGCGCGTCCACGGGTGAAGACGCCCCCTGGAACTCGTCGCCGACGAGCGGGTCGCCACGGAATCCATCCTCGTAGCTGAACGAGCCATCGTAATCGGCATCGAGTTCGTCCGGCGGCTCGCTGATGGCGTTGGCCTGTGGCCGCCAGCCCGTCTCGGTGACGTTCAGCGTGTCGATGCGGTCGTACCCTGCGCCCGTTGCGCCCTTGATGAACACCTCTTCCTTTGCGGTCATCGGGGCCTGCTGGGTGCTCGTGAGTTCCTCGTTCAACTGGTAGTAGGGAACGAGTTCCTCGTAGTCGATGGGCCAGTGGGGCTGGTCGTTGAAGGCGTGGGGATAGCCTCGGGGATGGTTGGCGAAGTAGTGCAGCGACGTCCCTCCCACTGCGCCGACCTGCCAGATGAACGCGTTCTGGTGGAGGTTGCGGAACCACGGCGCTCGCGAGTGGTCGGCGGGACCCACCCGGAGATACCCATAGGTGGGGTCGTTGGCGTCTGCCTCGCGGTGGGTGAACTGCTCGTCGAGTAGCTTTCCATCGAGGTCGTCAGGGTCGGTGCTGACGGTGCCGCCCGCGTCGGCGTGCGGTTGAGGCCATTTTTCATTTCCATGCCACGGACCTCCTTCGAGGATGAGAACGTCGATGCCGTGGTCTTTGGCGAGTTTCCACGCGGCGGCCGGACCGTCAGCGCCGGCACCGATGACGACGACGTCGGGGTCGTCCATCACGTCCCACCTCCGATACCGTCGATGACGTCCTCACCCGTCAGGTCGTCGGGGAGGTCGAGACCATCCACGTCGGGGTCGGCGAACCCGTCGGGGACAGCGTGTCGCCAGTTGGCCGAGTAGCCGGGTGCTGGTCCGGGATAGCCGCTCTGCTGGCGGCTCTGTACCTCGTCGGGCGGTATCTGCATCTCGCGGTCGGTCGGGTCGTTCGTCTTGGTGGTTCCGAGTCCCGCCCACTCGGTGTAGTAGCCGAAGCCGTGAAGCCCGTTGACGGCCATCACGACGTACTTCAGGATGCCGATCTGGGGGAGCAGCGGCGAGAGCAACTCGTCGAGGCGGCCGACGGCGCCGCCGTCCACGATGGTCCAGAGACACCGGAGTCGGTCCTCCCGTGAGAGCTGTGCGAAGGTTCCACCCGCGGGGAACTGCTCGCTGCCGCGCGAAATCGCGTCCTCGTTTCTCCCGAGCGCGATGAACTCGGCGGCCACGATGTCGAACACGAGCGCGAACACCGGGGAGTACGGGTAGCTCTGGACGACGCGGTCGACCGTCTCGTTTGCCGTCTCGACCAGCAGACGGAACTCCGCTGGACCGGAGCCTTCGGGGTCGTTCGCGAAGCTGATGTCCATCCGGTTGACCGGCCCAAAGGTGAGGAGGTCCTCGACCTCATCGGTGATGCCATCGAGAATCCCCAAGACGCCGCCGGCGAGGTCGTTCACCGCGTTGAGGGCCGACGTGTCGCCCCCGCCTCCCAGCAGGCCGAGACCGCCGGAGTCGGACGTGAGGTCGAGATTCGTCTCGAACATCTCGACCGACATCTGTGCATCCCCCGCATCGAAATCCAGCAGCCGCTTTTCGGTGACCATCTCGGTACGAACCTCCTGGAAGTGATTGAAATCCCAGATGAGGAACTTCTCCAGCCCGACGTCCAGTCCACCGGGGACGTGCTCGGGCCCGAGTTCGTCTTCGAGTTCGG
>CAZJHA010000106.1:2128-7223 GCA_964545755.1 uncultured Halobacteriales archaeon
CCGACGTCCAGTCCACCGGGGACGTGCTCGGGCCCGAGTTCGTCTTCGAGTTCGGGCGTCCGCGGAACAATGGCGTCGACGATTGCCCGATAGGTGTCGACCGTGTGCGGGTCGCTCGGAATCGAGTCGTTCAGAACGTCCTCTGCCTCCGCTATCGTCGCGCCGGACATCGACAACGCGGCGAGACCGCCGATACCCTTCATGACGCCGCGCCGTGTCGACGATGTGTCGGTTCGTTCGTTCATTGTCGGTTGTGACCTCTTCACACTACCTGCGTTGGGACACCAACAGATAAGTGTTTTGTTAGATGTTCTAGCACGTCTGAAACACATACTCAAAAACCCGTCTGCTATCGAGCAAAATTGGCCTATATCATGCGGTTTCAATCGATATATTCTGATCTCAAAAGACGAAATATACCTCGCCCACATCCGACCCAAATCCCCGTAACAAAATTTTTCTATCATATAATCTCCCGTCTCAGTATTTATAACTAATATTTCTGTATCCGGTCTCTGTTCGATATTACCGGACGTCCTAAGGGGATACGAGTCCTCCTTCGACCGTGACGAACTACCCCATTGCGGCGGTCAAGGTCTCCCACGACGTACTCATGGTGCTCGCCGACCGGGGTGACGTCGGGGTCACCGAGGTCGCCACCGCGCTCTCCCTGCCGAAGAGTACGGCCCACGACCACCTCCGAACCCTGGAGCGTGTCGGCTCGGTGGTCAACGAGAACGGTCGCTACCGGCTGAGCATGCAGTTCCTCCATTTCGGTAAAACCGCCCGGAACAACAACGAACTGTTCGTCCGGGGTCGCGACGAGGCGCTTGGTCTCTCGGCGGCCGTCGGCGACTCGAAGTACGTCCAGCTGGTGACCGAGGAAAACGGACGCTGTGCGGTGGTGCTGGCGACGCGCTGGCAACGGGAGAGCCTTCCGCCGCAGGCGACGGACGTCTACCCGACGCACGTCCCCCTTCACACGAACGCACCGGGCAAGGCGATTCTCGCAAGCATGGACTCCGAAACGGCCGAGCGAGTGCTCGTCGAACAGGGGCTGGAACGGCGAACGCCCGCGACGATTACCGACGAGGACGAGCTACTGTCCGAACTGGAGCGCATCCGCGAGAACGGCTACGCAACCGACGCCGGGGAACTGATCGCCGGCATGACGGGCATCGCCGCCCCTATCGTCACCGACGCCGACGTTCACGGTGCCATCGCCGTCTACAGTGCCACCGGGGAGTTCGAAAGCGACCGGCACGACCCACCCATCGCCGATGTGGTTCGGGACGCCGCCGACGAGATACAAGCCAACCTCATCTTTGCCCGTGATTGACGGCGTGGTCGCCGGTCGGTCAGGCGACTGTCCGGCAATAGCGGACAATCTTCGTCGTTCTCGCAGCCCTGTTAGTTTCCCGGTAATACTCGGTAGAACATGTATCAGGCTCGTCGCAGAAACTCATATGGCAGCAGCTACCAAGGAATATCCATGAATTTCGCCACCCGTGTCGATCTCGCGGCGCGGAACACGCCGACCGCCCTCGCGGTTGGCGACCGGAACCACTCAGCCACGTTCGAGCAGTTGACCGAACGCTCGGACCGCATCGCCGACGCGCTGGCCAACCGTGGCGTCGAGGCCGGCGAGCACGTGGCGCTCGATCTGCCCAACGGCGTGGCGTTCGTCTGTACGTATCTCGGCGTCTTGAAACGCGGCGCAGTGGCGGTCCCGATAAACACGCGCTTTACCGCCCAGCAGATACGATACGTACTGAGCGACAGCGGTGCGGTCTGTGTCGTCACGAACGGCGCTGCCGACGGCGAGGACGAAGAGCATCGGTACGGAGACCTGCTCGACGACGGAACGGTCGAATACGAGCCAATCCCGCGGCGAAGCGAGGAGCTGGCCGAACTGCTGTACACGAGCGGGACGACCGGCGCGCCGAAGGGCGTCTATCATACCCATGGAAATCTCGAGGCGAACGCCGACGGGTACATCAGCTACAACGAGTGGCACGGCCAGGACGTGGCGCTCACCGTCTGTCCGTGCTTTCACGTGACCGGTCTCAACATCACCACGACGCCCTTTCTCGTCCTCGGGGCGGAAAACCACCTGCTCGAAACGTGGCACATCGAGGCGTTTCTGGAGGCAATCGAGCGCTACGGCGTCACCTACACGTTCCTGATTCCGACGATGGTCGTCGAGTTACTGGACTACGATGCTATCCACGAGTACGACCTCTCGACGCTCCAGTCCGTCGGCGTCGGCGGGTCACCGATGCCGAACGAACGCATCGCGGAGGCCGAGCGGATGTTGGACTGTGCGCTGCTCGAAGGTTACGGGATGACCGAGACGACGCCGCTTGCGGCGCTCAACCATCCGGGACCGAACGGGCGCAAGCCTGGCAGCGTCGGCCGTCCGGCGGGGGAGGCGGTCGAGGTACGCATCGAGGACCCCACTACTGGAGAGGCAGTCGAACGGGGCGAACGCGGCGAACTCCTCTGGCGTGGCGATACGGTCACGCCGCGATACAACAAGCGCCAGCTCACCGAAAGCACGTTCGTCGAGCGCGACGGAGAGCGCTGGCTCACATCCGGCGACATCGGCTGGATGGATGACGATGGATTCCTGTTCGTCATCGACAGAATAGAAGACATGTTCACGACAGGGTGTGGCGACGTCTCGCCGCGCGAGATCGAGGCGGTCATCTACGCCATCGACCCCGTACAGAAGGTCGCCATCATCGACCGAACCGACGACGTCCGCGGCGCGACCGTGGTGGCAATCGTCACACGCCGGAGCGAGGAGTCGGCCTCGGCGGCCGACATCAAGCGCGCCTGCGAGCGCGAACTACAGAGCCACGAGGTCCCCGACCGAGTCGTGTTCGTCGAGGAGCTTCCCCGTACCGCGACCGGCAAAGTCGACCGGGGCGCGCTCCGAAGCCAGTTCGGCTAACCGACGAAGGTCAGAAAGTGGCCATCGGGGTCGCGAACCCTGATTCCTTCGTCGAGACGCTCGACCGACCGCACCGACTCCCGAACCGCGTCGAGGGCTTCCTCCGCATCCTCGACCGCGACACCGAAATCGACGTGGACGCCGCCGCGCGCGTCAGCCAGCCCCAACTGGGGTTCCCAGAGTTCGAGGGCGAACTCATCGGCCGTAAGCCGCGTCCGGCGGCGCTCTCCCCCTTGGTCGACGATGTCCATCCCGAGGCCGGTGTAAAACGCCTCGGCGCGGGCGAGGTCCTCGACTTCGAGGACGACCTCGAACACGCCGAGAACACCGGAACCGGAGTCGTCCGTTTCGCCGAGTTCGACGCAGTTGCCCTCGGTATCGTCAAAATACAGCGAGCGCGCGCTCCCGAAGGTGTGCTCGTCGAGCGTGAAGTTCTCGGCGAGGCGCTCGTACCAGTCGTCGTATTCGTCGGCGGGAATCGAGAGCGCGTAGTGGGTATGGAGACCGCCGCGGGGAATAGTTGAAGGTCGGCGGAGCACGAGGGCGGTCTCGCCGGCCGAAAGGGCGACCTCACTTTCGTCCTCTCGGATGGTATCGAGAGCGAGGTGCTCGCGGTAGAACGCGCTCGCGCAGTCGAGGTATTTGACTTCGAGGGCGAGCCAGCTCAGCGCCGAAATCATACCTACTGATTGGTCTCCGGGTATAAATATCCGCCACCGACGTGCTCATCCGCCGCCGGTCCGAGTGGTGGGTATGCCGATGAAGGGCACGGGAACGGCGGCGTACGAGGAGATCGACTGCTTCGACGGCGGCGTCGGCTGGCTCGCCTACCCCGACGAGCGGATGCAGCGCGCGAGCCACGCACTCGCCACCGACGAGGGGGTCTGGCTGGTCGACCCCGTAGATGCCGCGGGCATCGACGACCTCCTCGCCGAGTTCGGCGAGGTCGCGGGCGTCGTCGTCCTGTTGGACCGCCACAAGCGCGACGCCGCACGCTTCGCCACCCGTCACGACGTCTCGGTCCACATCCCGTCGTGGATGAGCGGCGTCGCCGGCGACATCGACGCACCGGTCGAGCGCTTCGATGGCGAACTCGACGAGACTGGGTATCGACTCCGGATGGTCGCCACCCCGCTGTGGCAGGAGGGCGCGCTGTATCACGAAGATGAGGGAACACTCGTCGTCTCGGAAACACTCGGCACGGCCGAGTACATGCGAACGGATACCGAGCGACTGGGCACCCATCCGGCGCTTCGCCTACTGCCGCCCCGGAAATCGTTTCGGGGGTTCACGCCCGAGCGCGTACTCGTCGGTCACGGGGTGGGCGTCCACGAGCACGCGAACCCGGCGCTCGGGGCGGCGCTGTCGGGGTCGCGCCGTCGCGCGCCGGCACTCTACCTGAAGACCGCCCGACTCGCTCTCTCGGGATAACTCGACGGGATTATGTCGCTCCCGAACCACAACCGACTGAGAGACGGTGGTGTATGCGACCTCTGGGTTGGCGGAAGCGCTGCTCGACCTCGCCCGAGAGGCCGAACCGGAGTCGGTGACGATATCGCTTGCGACCACATCGGCCGGCGAGTTCACGGATTCGCTGCCGACCGAGACGCCCGTATTCACGCATTTTTACTTCCCGGAAGCCGGCCGGTCGCTGTCGGCGGTGTTCGGGATGGACCTCGGCACGCCGGCGGGCCAGACGCAGGGCCGGTTCGTCTCGCATCCACAGGGGCGGCTCGAACTCGCCCGAACCGACGACCTTCATGGGGTGGTGTTCGTCGCGGTCCCGCCGTGGGAACGGAACGACCTCGCGGTCTTCTCGCGCAACGGTGTCGAACAGTCGCTCGACCTCGTCGATGCCGAGCCGCCGGCCGAGTTCCTCGATTAGCCCAAATACCCTAAATCACGGAGCTGCTCGGCGATTTCGTCGAAGTGGGCTTCGGTGAGTTCGCCCTGTTTCTGGTGTTGGATGACGATGCTGCGCAACAGGAATCGAACGAGGTCGCTCGTGCTCTGAAAACTCGTCCCTTCGATGGTCTCCTCGACACGGTCGGCGAGGTCTTTGGGAATGGAGACGGTCGTGTAGTCGGTCATGATGGACGAAGGACAAGCGTTCGGATAGTCGTTGTGTTGTGGCCGAAA
>CAZJHA010000107.1:0-7215 GCA_964545755.1 uncultured Halobacteriales archaeon
CGTTGGCAGTGAGCGACGGTGCGTTACAACGGTGAGGCGGTCGACCCGGATGCACCCTTCCCGAACGCGCTTGTCATCGACGGAACGGGCGCGTACACGTCTTATTCGTTTTCGGTTACCGGGGCGCTCGCGGCCGATGACGGCATCACCGGCGAAGACGTGATTTCGGGATCAGCGGCGACCGGGGCAGTCGGTGGCGGTGCGGACAGCTATCGGTTCTCGGGAACGCTCGCGGACATCGAACTGGACGGCGAAGCGGATGCCTATCTCAACGGCGAGCGACTTGATACGACACCCACCTTTGACCACACGCTGACAATCGCCAGCAACGGCGGGCGCTTTTCCTATCGGTTCTCGGTCAGCGGCGACCTCGCAAAGAGCGACGCGAACGGGGCAACCATCGATGACAACGACGATATCTCCGGACGAACGGCGACGGGACAGGGCGGTGGTGGCGGGCGGGACAGCTACTCGTTCGCCGGCGAGTTGCTCGACCTCGACGTCGACGGCGACGCGACGGTCACGCTCGACGGGGAGGAAATCGATACCGACCCGTCGCCGGTGCTCGGCATCCACAACGGTCTCAGCGACGCGAACTTTGCGACCATCGAGCGCATGGAGGAGTGGCAGGGAGCGCCCTATCCGGTGCAGGTTCTCTTCGTGCCGTGGAACCCCGATACAGGCCACATGGACTGGCTGTTCGAGCGTGTGCTTCCGAAGATTCACGATGCGGGCCGGGTCCCACTCATCACGTGGGAACCGTTTACACCAAATAGGCGAACCAAATCGGTCGATACCCGTGCGCTCGTCGAGCGGGGCCAATACGCCAGCTATCGCCAGCAACTCGCCGGCACGACATCCGACGACATCGAGGTGCGCATCGCCAACGGCGAGTACGATGGGTATATCGACCGCTGGGCCGAGCGCCTGCGCGAGTGGCTCGCCGGCCCGGACGGCCAATCGGGGACGGGCGACGACCGCCGGGCGTACATCCGCCTCGCCCACGAGATGAACAGCGACTGGTATCCATGGAGTCCGACAGTAGGGAACTCTGCGCCGGCGAGTTACACGGACATGTGGCGGCACGTCCGTGGTCGGTTCGAGGATAGTGGTATCGGCAAGGAAAGTCTCCAGTGGATGTGGTGTGTCAACGCCACCGATGTCGGCTCGTACACTGCCGAGGAGCTGTATCCGGGCGACGACGCCGTCGACTGGCTCGGCATCGACGGCTATCAGTGGGGCGAGAGCAGGGCATGGTCGGACTGGCGTTCGCCCGAGGCGGTATTCGGCGGGATGCTCGGACGGATGCGCGCGCTCGCGGACAAGCCGGTCTGTATCGCCGAGACGGCGAGTTCCTCGGCGACGTATTCGAGCCACGACCCCGAGCGGAAAGGTGAGTGGATTCGGGACGCTTTCGAATACTTCGGCCGCGAGAACGTCGAGATGTGGTGTTGGTTCAACGAGGACAAAGAGACCGACTGGGCGATGTTCGGCGGCGAGCGAGGGACCGAAACCGTCAGCATCGACGGCGAGGGTGTCAACGCCTACGCGGCCTACCGCGAGGCAGTCGGCACACATGCTGCGTCGACGAACGACCCGATGACGACGGCGACGTTCACCGGCGAACGATAGGAGTTCGAGTGGTGGCTCGGTATCGGGCCTCGTCACACGGGGCTCGGCGGGGGTAACGGTTCGTCATCGCCACCACCGGACGTCAGCGGGTCGGCGGGCAAAAGCGCTTGCACACCGTCGAACGAGGCGTCAGTCGTAGCGGAGCCACACCCGTAGCCGTCCGTTCTCACGTACCCGAACCGAAACGTTCTGTGGAACGGTGTTGAACGACTGTAATCGGCCGACGGCGACGCGGTTATCGTGGCCCTGCAACCGTAGCCACGACCGCACCGAGTGGGGCTGGAGCATGGTCACTTTGTGCGCCTGCCCGAGATGTTGTGGGTGGTAATCGAGCTTGGTCGGTATCCCGGCGATGGCGACGGGCGTCTCAGGACCGACTTCGCTCACCGAGCGGTTGATCTCGTCGAGCGCCGTTCGCGTGACGTCGCTCGTCTCTCCCCAGCCCGAATCGGTATAGAGGAGTGGCGACGCCGCGAGCGAGGGAATCAGGAGGACGACCACGGCGACGACGGCCAGCGCGTCGGTGTTCTGTTTCGAGAGTGTCGTCCAGTCTGCGGGGAGCGCGCCGTCGAGATACGTCGCGGCCAGCGCGAGCAGTGGGATGGCGAAGAAGTACGCGTCACGAAAGGCGAACTGCCGGGCGACGAAAAACAGCGGGAGCGGCGAGAGCAGCCAGAGGACGAAAAAGCCCATCGAGCGGTGGGTATCGAGCGAGCGCGCCGAGGTGACCGCCCCCACCAGCGCGCTCGCCGCGGCGACGGCGAAGACGATACCGACGGTGTACCAGCCGGCGTGCTCGACGGTCCCGATTGACGAGAGCGGCGCGGCGCTCGGGAACCGAACCATGACGACGAGCGCGCCGAACCCGACGACGGCGAGGACAATCGGGATGACGTGACGCGGAGTGATGTCGTCGGGCGAACGCTCGCGGGCGAAACCCACGAGCAGTACCAGCGGAACGGCGGTCACGACGGCGACCGCGAGCGGTGTCGAGATATCTCGGACGACGGCGAGGACATCGCCCTGATAGACGAGCGAGAGCACGTACTGGACCGGAAAGAGCAGGGTTCGGGACAGCGGCGGCTCGTGGGTGTAGCCACCGATACCGCCGAGCACCGCGAACCGAACCACCAGATACGCCCCCGCGACGGCCGCCATTGGAGCCACCGCGACGATGGCCCGGCGATACGTCGAGACTCGGCGAAGCGAGGGACCGTCGAGCACCACCCAGAGGAAGGCCAGTGGGCCGACGACGGCGGCGGTCTCCTTCGATAGCAGCGCGAGCGCGTACGCTACGGCCGCCCCCGCACACAGTCGTCTGCTGTCCCGACGAACGCTCTCGACGAACAGCCAGAGCGCGAGCAGGCCGAACAGTGCCAGCAGGACGTCCTGTCGCCGTGAAATCGCCGGCACGACGTCGACTCCAAGGGGGTGGATGGCGAATAGCATACCCGTGAGCGCACTGGCGCGAAGCGAGTCGGTCAGCGAACGGACGGTGAGTACGACGAGTACACTGACCGACCCGTGCAGCAGGAGGTTCGTGAGGTGATAGCCGGCGGGGTCGAGCCCCCAGAGTGCGTACTCGGCGGCGTAGAGGAGGTTGACGACGGGTCGGTAGAACTGGCCCGCTTCGACGTAGGAGGTACCGGCAAGCAGCGGTTCGGTCAGGATGGTTCGCAGGTCGGCGAGTGAGGTGATACGGCTCGTCTCGACGAGTGCAATCGAATCGTAGGAGGTGAACCAGTAGCCGAGAGATTCGGCGTGGGAAAGGATGCCGAGCGCGAACGAAAGCGCCACCGCGAGGGCGAGTTTGCGCGACCCCTTCATCTCAGTCCACCACCGTCGCGCTCGACCGTGCGTCGGCCGCTTGCGCTTGCTGTGTGGCGTTCCCAGTGCGCTCGACCCAGACGGCGGTCAACCGCTCGCGCCGCTCGGTATGAATGTCGAGTTCGGGAACCCCGGCCACGCTCGCCGACCGGACGAGTCGCACCTGTGGGTCCGACAGCCCGTTGAGCGCGAGCCACGCCTCGACCGAGTACGGCCGCAGCGGCGTCACCGACTGTGCATGCGAAGCCGACCGCTGGCTACTGTCGAGCCCGCTCGGGAAGCTCACGATATATATCGGCTCGTTTCCCGGCACTCCGTCGAGCGCGTCGTCGACTCCCGACAACGAGCGCTCGTTGAGGTCGCCCACCGATTGCCAATCGCTGCCGGCGTACAGCAGCGGCGATGCACCGACAACGGGAACCAAGAGAAGCCCGATGACGGCGACACAGGCAACGTCGCCGGCGTTCGGGGTGAAGCCGCGCTCGCTCGTGAACATGCCTCGGGGGGCAGTGAGCACCCGTCGCAGCGAGGGCATCACCACCAGTGCGAGCGCGGCCATCGCGGGCGCGGCCGCGAGATAGCCGTTGCGCATCCCGAAGCCGAAGGTCAGTGGCTTGCTGGTGACGAACCCCCGGGTCACGAGCAGGCCACACGGCACGAACGTCCAGCAGGCGAAAAACGCCAGCTGCCGGCGCTTTTCCCCGTCGAACGGGAGGCGGCCCGCGAACAGTGCGGTGGCGAGACCGGCGAGACAGGCCCCGACGAACAGCACGCCGACGAGATAGCTCCCGAGGGTATCTCCGACCGGAGGCAGGGCCACCGACCCGAGCGACTCGCCGGCGAGGACGAGCGGTATCGCCGCGAACCCGACGACGCTCGCGACCGGCGAGAGCGCCCGCAGCCGGCGGAACCGCCCGCGGTGGAAGTACCCACGCCGCAGCAACGTCATCACCGCGACGCCACCGACCAGCAGCACGCCGGCGACGCCGACGACCAGCGAGGGCGCACCCGCGGCACGTATCGTCGGCAGCTCCGGGACGGTGTTTTGCGGGTAGACGAGCCAGAGGAGGTACTTCACGCCGAAGAGGAGTCTGTCGGAGAGTGCCACGTTCGTCGGCACGCGATACCCGCCGAACCCGCCGAGCACGGCGATGCGGACCGCGAGATAGCCCAGTGTAACGGTGGCGAACGGGCCAGCGGTTCCGAACAGCGTTTCGAGGAGCCGCCGCGGCCGGTCGCTCTCACGATGGAGGAGCGTCCAGACGACTACCAGCACCGGAACGCCGACGGCTGTCTCCTTCGCGCCGAGGGCGAGCGCGTAGGCGAGGAGCGCGCCCCCGAGCGAGCGATGACTCCCAAAGCGCCACGGGAACCGCTCGGCCGGGGCCGTCGCGCGATACCAGCGGACGAACAGGACGAGCGAGAGCAGTACGAGTATCGTCAGGAGCGTGTCCTGTCGCCGTGCGGTCACGGGAACGATTTCGGTCGTCACGGGATGAATCCCAAAGAGGATACCGGCGAGCGCACCGACCGCTCGCCGGCGCGTTATCCGGGCCGTGCAGACGGCGACGAGCGCCGCCGCGACGGCGTGCAGCAGCAGGTTCGTGAGGTGATAGCCGGTGGGGTTCAACCCCCAGAGCGCGTAGTCGACGGCGTAGGTGAGGCTTGCAACCGGACGGTAGAACAGCGCGGTGGTCGTGAAATCCGAGCCGGCCATCAGCGGCTGGGTGAACAGTGCGACGAACCCACTGGGGTCGGTGACGCGGCTCGTTGCGATGAGTGGGAGCGTGTCGCTGGCGACGAACCAGTAGCCGAGCGTCTCGGCGTGGGCGACGAGCGCCAGCGATGCGACCGGCAGGAGCCACCGCCCCCGGTCGGACCACGAACGCATTCCTCGGACGAACTCGGTCGGCGCGCATAAATGGGTCGAACTCATCCGCGCGGTGACGACTGTTTCCGAAGGACGTATCGCCGACCGACTCGCGTCCGTGAGCCGACCGAGGGACGGAGAAACCACTCGACCAGCATTCTTATCCCCACGATGGGCGATTGGCCGAGCGCGCATGCGAGTTAGGCGCATTCTCGACGCGGTGCAGGCGGCGGGAAAGCGGCGGCTGCGCATGCTGCTCGGCCGGCGGGTGGCCGTCTGGCTGACCGTCGCTGCCGCGCTACTGTCGATTCTCACCGGCGTCGCCGTGCTCGGTTCACCCGGAACGTTCGGCCCGCTGACTGGCCTCATCGCCAGCGGCGTTCGGCGGACTGCCGGGTTCACGGCCGTTCTCACCGGCTTTCTCCTCCTCATCAGCGCGCTCGAACTGCGCACCGGACGGCGCGCGGCGTGGTACGTCACTGTGCTCTTGCTCTCGGCGACGGTGTTCGCCGCAATCGTCCAGTCGAGCCTCGTCTCCGTTCCGGTGGCCGTCCTCTCTGTGCTTTCGCTCTCGGTGTTGGCACTCACCCGTGGCCGCTTCGACAGGGAACTCGCCCTCTCGACGACGCAGGTCGCGGCGTTCATCGCCGTCAGCGGCGCACTGCTGTATGGCACCGTTGGAGCCTATACGCTCCGGGAGGGCTTCCGCGGCGTCGGGTCGCTCACCGACGCCTTTTACTATACCATCATCACCGCGAGCACCGTCGGCTACGGCGACGCGACGCCCGTGACCGGGCAGGCACGGCTGTTCGCCGTCTCGCTCATCGTCGTCGGCACGGCGAGTTTCGGGCTCGCAATCGGTGCATTGGTGGCCCCGGCCATTGAGGACCGGCTCACGCGCGCGCTCGGAACCATGACCGACACACAGCTCGCCGAACGCGACGACCACGTGCTCGTGCTCGGCTACGGCGGTCTGACCGAATCGGTGCTCGACGAACTCGATATGGATGACCTCGTGCTCGTCGTGCCGGAAGCCGACGAGCCGAAACTGCCGCCGGCCGGAGAGCGCGAACTCCCCGTCTTCGTCGCCGACCCCACCGACGGCGCGGCGCTCGCCCGTGCCGGCATCGACCGCGCCCGGGCGGTCATCGTCGCCAGCGACAGCGACGCGAGCGACGCGCTCTCGGTACTCACCGTCCGTGAACGGAACCCCTCGATTACTGTGGTGGCCGCCGCCACTGAGGCCGAGAACGGTCCGAAGCTCGAACGCGCCGGCGCGAACACCGTCGTCAGTCCCGCCGCCATCGGCGGCCGCCGGCTCGTCGAATCGGCGCTCGCCGAAGAGTAAGGCCAGCAGTGCCGAACGGCAATCGCTATAGGCAAAGCAACGGTAGTCGGTCGTATGACCGAACACGTCCTCGTTCCCATCGACGGCTCGCCGCGTTCGGAGCGCGCGCTGGAGCACGCACTCGGCCTCTCGGATGTGACACTCACCGCCATCACCGTCATCAATCCCTTCGACACCGACCCGAACACGATTGGATTGCAGTCGCCGGCCGGGATTCCCGGGCTGCCCGGCTACTCCGAGGAGTGGTACGAGGGCGCGCGGGCGGAGGTCGAGGAACTCCACACGGTGGCGAGTGACCGCGCCGCCGAGGAGGACATCGAACTGTCCGGCGAAATTGCAGTCGGCGACCCCGCACGGCGCATCGTCGACTATATCGAGGACAACGACGTCGACCACGTGGCCATCGGCAGCCACGACCGCACCGACCTCGCGCGCATCCTCCTTGGCAGCGTCGCCGAGCGGGTCGTTCGGCGTTCGCCGGGTACGGTGGCGGTCGTCCGCGGTGGGAACTGGTTAGAGGTCGGACGCCGCGGCGAGC
>CAZJHA010000108.1:0-7207 GCA_964545755.1 uncultured Halobacteriales archaeon
ACGCCGACATCGCGGAGTGAATCGCGGGGATTTATGCGCTCGCCACTCCCCTCACGAGGTGATGCGACTGCACGAATATCAAGCAAAGGAGGTCTTCGCCGAGGCCGGGATGCCGACGCCCGATGCGGAGTTGGCCGAGAGCACCGACGAGGTGCTCGATGCGGCCGAGCGAATCGGGTATCCGGTCGCGGTCAAAGCCCAAGTCCACGTCGGCGGGCGCGGCAAGGCCGGCGGCATCGAACTCGCCGAGAACGACGAGGAAGCGCGCGAGGCCGCCGATGCGATTCTCGGCATGGACCTGAAAGGCTACACCGTCGAGCGCGTGCTCGTCGAAAAGGCTGTGGATTTCGTCGACGAACTCTACGTGGGCGTGACGATGGACCGCGGTGAGGGACGACCGGTAGCGATGGTCTCCTCGGAAGGTGGAGTGGACATCGAGTCGGTCGCAGAGGAGAGTCCGGAAGCCATCGCCCGCGAGCATATCGACCCCGCTTTCGGCATGCACCACTATCAGGCCCGCCGCGCAGTGTATGACGCTGGCGTCGACCGCGAGGTCGCCTCCGATGTCGCAAGCGTGCTCACGACGCTGTTCGACCTCTGGGAGAACCGTGACGCGAGCGAGGCCGAAATCAATCCATTGATGATCACAGGAGAGGGAGAAGTGGTCGCGGCGGACGCGGTCATGAACATCGATGACGACGCGCTCTTTCGCCAGCCGGACCTCGCGGAGATGGAGGAGGAAGCCGCCGGCGACGACCTCGAAGCCAAGGCCAACGAGTACGACTTCGATTACGTCCGTCTGAAGGGGAACGTGGGAATCATCGGCAACGGCGCGGGGCTGGTGATGACGACGCTCGACCTCGTGGACTACTACGGCGGCGAACCCGCCAACTTCCTCGACATCGGCGGCGGCGCGAAGGCCGAGCGCGTGGCGAACGCGCTCGACATGGTGTTTTCGGACGAGAACGTCGATAGCGTCGTCTTCAACCTGTTCGGGGGCATCACCCGCGGCGACGAGGTGGCTCGCGGCATCAACAGCGCCATCGAGGAGTTCGACGAACTCCCGAAACCCGTAGTGGTCAGACTGGCGGGCACCAACGCCGAGGAGGGGATGGACATCCTGAACGCCGACGCGCTCGATGTCGAGCAGACGCTCGAAGGCGCGGTCCAACGAGCCGTCGAGCACGCCGGAGGTGCACGATGAGCGTGCTCGTCGGCGAGGACACCCGCGTCGTCGTGCAGGGAATTACCGGTGGTGAGGGCGAGTTCCACGCCGGCCAGATGATAGAGTACGGGACGAACGTCGTTGCAGGCGCAGTCCCCGGACGCGGCGGCGAGGAAGTGCATGGAGTTCCAGTCTACGACACGGTTGAGGGAGCCGCCGAGGCCGAGGACGCCGACGCTTCTGTCGTACTCGTCCCGCCGGCGTTTGCGGCCGACGCGCTCTTCGAGGCGCTCGATTCACCTGTGGACTTGGTGGTCGCCATCACCGAGGGGATTCCGACCCAAGACATGAGCCGTGTCAAAAAACGCCTCGGCGAGACCGACAAACACCTCGTCGGGCCGAACTGTCCCGGCGTCATCACACCCGGCGAGGCCAAGCTGGGAATCCTGCCGGGCAACATCTTCTCCTCGGGCGACGTGGGTCTCATCTCCCGGTCGGGCACCCTAACGTATCAGGTGGTCGATAACCTCACCGACCGCGGACTGGGCCAGACCACCGCCATCGGCATCGGCGGCGACCCCATCATTGGTACTGACTTCGTCGACGCGCTCTCGCTATTCGAAGAGGACCCCGCGACCGAGGCGGTCGTGATGTGCGGCGAGATCGGCGGCACCGACGAGGAGGAAGCTGCTCGATTCATCGACGAGAACATGGACACACCGGTTGCGGGCTTCATCGCGGGCCGGACCGCACCGGCCGGCAAACGCATGGGTCATGCCGGAGCCATCGTGAGCGGCTCCGGTGCCGGGACCGCAGAGAGCAAGATCGAGGCGCTGAGCGAGGCCGGCGTGCCCGTCGGCGACACGCCCGAGGAAGTCGCCGACAACGTCGAAGAGCTGCTGTAAGCCGACGAGCGACGTTCGTTTTCTGTCTGTGTCCCGTTGAGAGCCTGTCGCGCCCGTGTGGGGCTGGTGGTCGGTCCGGTCGCGTTCACGCATCTGTCGGATGGCCGTCCCGGTTCCGTGAGCGATGTGCTTTTCAGCCACACGAGGACGCTTTCGACAGTGGTAACTGGTAACAACTATTAAGATCCTAGCCGTTCAAGCGTGCGACGCAGACACGCGGGGTCTGCGCTACGCTCGGCCGACACGGGGCCGCCGAGTGTGGGAGCATACGCGAACCACGGGCCGGGGGTCAACCGGCCGGCCCGTTTTCTCTCGCATCGAACGAACACGGACGATTATCGAACGGGAACTGTTTCGGAGGCGAAACTCATATCTTTGTTCCATCTAATTCAGTAGTTAGATGAGTCACAGTAGAGTTCCTCGGCCGGGATGGGTCCCATGACTGCCGAGACCCGACTGGTTCGTGGAGTGGTGGTCGCATGTTAGAGGAGTTCTTCGTTCGAGTGGCCGGTACGGACCCGATATGGCAGGCGCTCGTCGGCGGGCTGGTCATCGCCGGTCTCAACGCCGTCGGTGCGCTGTCGGTCGTCGTCTGGCGAAATCCGAGCGAGCGAGCGCTCGACGGCGCGCTCGGGTTTGCGGGTGGGGTGATGCTTGCAGCGAGTTTCACGAGCCTCATCATCCCGGGCATCGAGGACTATGCCAACGGCAGCCTCTTCCCGGTCGTCGTCGGCCTCCTGCTCGGCGCGCTCGTACTCGACCGCGGCGAGAAGTGGGTTCCCTATGTACAGCGCCTCGTCACCGGCCGCAGCAGTGACGAATTCTCGACCGACGGTGGCGAAGCGGTCGCGGCCCACCGGGCGGCCACCGACGGGCGCATCACGCCAGTGATTATCTTCATCGTCGCTATCACGCTGCACAACATGCCGGAAGCGCTCGCGGTCGGGGTGGGGTTCGGCTCGGGCAACCTGAGCAACGCCATCGCGCTCATGCTCGCCATCGGCATCCAGAACATCCCCGAGGGGCTTGCAGTCGCAGTCGCCGCCCGCAATGCCGGGCTCGGCTCGCTGTTCTACGCCGGCGTGACGGGGATTCGCTCCGGACTCGTCGAACTCCCCGTCGCGGTCTTCGGCGCGGTCGCGGTCTCGTTCGCCGAGCCACTGTTGCCGTACGCGATGGGCTTTGCCGCCGGCGGAATGTTATACGTCATCATCGACGAGATCATCCCCCAGACCCACGAGCGCGGTCACGAACGGGTGGCGACGCTCGGCACAATCGTTGGGCTCGTCGTGATGCTCTCGCTCGACGTCGCGCTCGGCTGAGTGCTGTACTGTTCGATGCTGAATCCCACGAACCGCCGAGGGTCGCTACTCGGTCAGTTCGTCGAATTGCTCGACGGCTTCCCGGGCGATTTCGACGTCCTCGTCGGGCATGCCGCCGCTCGACCCGATTGCCCCGACGATTTCGCCGTCGTCTTCGAGCGGGAACCCACCACCGAAGACGACGAGCCGCCCTTCATCGGTCGTCTGGAGACCATACAGCGGGCCGCCGGGCTGGACCGCCTCGGCGAGTTCGTGGGTCGGCATCTCCAGACCAGCGGCCGTGTAGGCCTTGTTCCGAGAGATGGTGACGCTCGGCAGCCACGCGCCGTCCATCCGATGCTGGGCGATGAGGTTTCCCTCCGAGTTCGCCACCGTGAGCACCGATGGAACGCCGATTTCCTCGGCATGCTGTTCGGCCGCCTCGATCACCGTCGTCGCTCGTTCGAGTGGGATGGTTGCTACCATTTTCTCATCCACTCGTTCTCGCCCATCATACAAACCCCGAACGTTCCAAACATCACAAGAGTTAGGTATTATACAGGTTTTTGCTGGTCTCCCGAAGGAGTGTTCGTGCAGGTCCCTCTACGGCAATCCACGTGCAAGTATATAAATGACACCGCAAGCGGTGGGTGTACAATCAGGTGTCTCCCTTCCCACTCTGTGGGCATGAGTACCGAACCGCAGGAACGAACGTGGTCCATCGACGGCGCGCCGTCGGCTCGCGACATCGATGACATCGACCTCAATGAGTACGAGACCGGGCCGGTAGCGAAGTTCGTCATCGCGTTCGCCACCGGCGCGTTCTTCTTCCTCGTTCCGGTGCCGTGGCAGGGCGAGATCACCGTCCCGTTCGACATCGCCGTCAGCACCATCACCGAGTCGTTCCCCGACGCCGTCGGGCTATACGCGATGGCGGTCATCGTCGCTGGCGGCGTGTTGACGACTGCCGCCGAACTCGATGACCGGGGAGTCGTCTCCGTCGGGACCGACCTGTCCGCCTTCGGGAGTTCGGTCGCGTTCTGGGCGCTCCGGGTGCTCGGAGCGCTGCTCGCACCCGTGATGTTCTTCAAGCTCGGTCCGGGATGGCTCCACACGCCGTCGACGGGCGGGTTCATGTGGGAGACGCTGATCTACAGCGTCGGCGTCATCATTCCAATCGGCGCGGTCTTCATCACGATCTTCGTCGAGCTCGGCGGGTTGGAGTTCGTCGGCACGCTCGCCCGACCGGTGATGAACCCGCTGTTCAAACTTCCTGGAAGAGCGGCGCTCGACAGCCTCGCCTCGTGGGTCGGCTCGTACTCGGTCGGTCTCTACGTCACCCGGAACGTCTTCGACCGTGGCGGCTACAACAAGCGGGAGGTGTTCATCATTTCGACGTGCTTCTCGACGGTGAGCATCGGGTTCGTCGGCGTAGTCGCCGCCACGCTCGACATGCTCGCGCTGTTCCCGGTCATCTTCCTCGCGTACTTCGTCTGTGTCGTGGTCTGTGCTGTTATCCTCGTCCGGGTGCCACCGATTAGCACCGTTTCGGAGGAATACATCGCCGAACCCGACCCCGAGGTTCCGTTCGTCGGCTCCCCGCGGGAGTACCTCCGGTTCGCGCTGAGCGAGGCGGTCGGGAAGGCGAGGGAGGGTGAGACGTTCGCGGGGGCGGCGTGGCGTGGGTTCGTCGACGGGTTGAGGCTCACGAGCCTCATCCTCGGTACCATCCTCGCGGTCGGTCTCGCGGCGGTACTCCTCTCGGCGTACACTCCGACGTTCGAGGTTCTCGGCGCACCGCTCGTTCCCGTCATCGATTTCCTCGGGCTGCCGAACGCCGAAACCGTCGCGCCGGCGACCATCGTCGGCATCACCGAGATGTACGTCCCGGTGTTGCTCGTCGAAGGGACCGCACGGATGGCACGGTTTTTCATCGCCGTGCTCGCGGTCTCACAGCTCATCTTCTTTTCGAGCGTCGGACCGATGACGATGGACATGTTCAGCGACGTTCCCATCCGGTTCCGCGACCTCGTGCTCCTGTTCGTCATGCGGACGGTCATCCTCGTGCCGCTGGTCGCCGGCATGACCCACCTCGTCGCGGCGTTCGGACTGCTCTAAGCTCGAACGTACTCGATCAGCGCCGCGACGAGTTTGTTCTCCGCGCGTCGAAGGTGTTCTTCGGCGGTGCGTCGCTCGACACCGACCGCTTCGGCGATGGCGGTCGTCGTGGTCTCTCGGGGAATCTCGTAGTACCCCTCGTCGTATGCGGTCGCGAACGTCTCGCGCTGGCGCGGCGAGAGGTCGGGAAGAACGCCGTCGAGCGTGAGCAACGGCGCGTCGTGGGCGACGGTCTCGATTTCGCGCTTGCGCTCGACGGTGACGGCGAACCCATCGCCGAGAAGGTCGCGATAACACGCCGTGAGGTTGGCCGGGTCGAGCGCGAGCACGCGACAGGATTTCGCGCCGCCGGCGTAGCGCAACGGCGGCAGCAGGAGGCAGTCGTGGCGGGCGAGATACGTCTCGATGAGGTCTCCCTCGTGACGTTTCAGACACTCGCCGGTGATTATTACCACCTCGTCCGGCCGCTGGAGGCGGTCTTGCACGCCGACCTCCTCGCGGACGTGCGTGAGAATCTCGTCGGTCGCGTCCTCCGTGACGTACAGGAGGTCACAGTGGTCGTTACACCACAGCTCGACCGTGGCCTCGGTCTCCGCTGTGGCCGCGGCGTAAGTCCCATCGCCCTCGATGCGAAACGTCGCCTCGTACATACGTCGAGAAACGGCCGCACCGTCCTAAACTCTGCTCCACGTGGAGGGTCAATCCTCGCCGGAGACGGCAGACGCGGTTCCACCACTCGCCGGCGCGGTGTCGCCGGATATGTCGGAGTCCTCGTAGGCGATCTGCCAGCCAGTCACTCCCCCCCACCTCCCACGAGCAGGAGAACGAGCGGAGGACGACTCCCTACCGAATGGAGCGGTGTTTATCTGTTCGACGGGAACGACGGACCATCACCATCTCAGCGAAGTCGCTGGTTCGTCCCCGTTGGAACGGACGTGAACATCGTCAGTACGCGGAGAGACGACTGTGCTAATAAATAATGCTCCAAGAGGAGGGCAAACTGTCTCGGGTATCGTTCGCATACACACTACTGATGAGCGAACACGAACCCGCATCGGCCGACTCCGGCATCGGCGAGCCGTCGGAGCAGTGGCGCGAGTACCGGGGCGCACCGACCGGTACCGACATCGAGTGTGACGGCTGGCGACAGGAGGCCGCCCTCCGGATGCTCAACAACAACTTGGACCCGGAGGTCGCAGAACGGCCCGAGGATCTCGTGGTGTACGGTGGTACAGGTCGTGCGGCCCGCTCGTGGAACGCCTACGACGCCATCCTCGACGAGCTACGCGAGCTGGGTGACGAGGAAACCCTGCTCGTGCAGTCGGGCAAACCCGTCGGCCGGTTCCCGACCCACGAGCGCGCGCCGCGAGTGCTCATCGCGAACTCGAACCTCGTGGGGAAGTGGGACGACTGGGAGCACTTCCACGAACTCGAAGCCGAGGGGAAGATCATGTACGGCCAGATGACCGCCGGCTCGTGGGCGTACATCGGCACGCAGGGCATCATCCAGGGGACCTACGAGACCCTCGCGGAACTCGCCAACCAGCACTACCCCGACGACCGGGGTCTCGAAGGCAAGATCGTCGTCACGGGCGGCCTCGGCGGGATGGGCGGCGCACAGCCGCTCGCGGTGACGATGAACCACGGCGTCTGCATCGCGGCGGAGGTCGACGAGGAGCGCATCGACCGCCGCATCGAGACGGGCTACTGCCAGGAGA
>CAZJHA010000109.1:0-7140 GCA_964545755.1 uncultured Halobacteriales archaeon
GTCTCGATGACGTCGGCGTCGAACTGCCCGGTCTCGGGGTCGACGCCGATGTCCTTGAGACACGAGCGGACGATCTCGATGACGCGCTCTGCGTCCTCCAGTTCGACAGTATCGGCCAGTCGAACGCGCGCGGAGGCCTCGGCGAGCCTGACGAGCGCCTCCAACTTTCTTGCTGTCACCGGTACGGGCGCGTCGTCGTCGGAGCCTTCCGCCCGGAGGTCGACGTAGAAATCGCTGATCGCCTCCTTTGCCTCCTCGGTCATCGTCGGGAAGCAGTTTCGTTGGGCGTAGGCGATGTACTTTCTGAGTAAATCGGGTTCGATGGCCGGGGCCACGGTATCGGTGACGGCATCGACTTCGGACTGGCTGACGTTCGCCGCCGTTTGTTCCGTTCGCTGGGTGTTGAGTTCGCCTGCATAGTTCGTCCGCAGGATGTGCTCGGCGAGGTCCTTGTCGCGTTCTGGGTCGGGGTCGTCGGTCACCGTGAAGATGAGGTCGAACCGCGAGATGAGCGCCGGCTCCAAGTCTATCTGCTCACCGATGGATTCGTACTGGTCGAATCTCCCATACTTCGGATTGGCTGCACCCAACAGCGAACACCTCGATTTCAGCGTGGCGTTGATGCCCGCCTTCGAGACCGAGATGGTCTGTTGTTCGAGCGCCTCGTGCATTGCAGACCTGTCCTCCGAGCGCATCTTGTCCAACTCGTCGACCGCCGCGATTCCCTGGTCTGCGAGCACCAACGCACCGGCTTCGAGGGTCCACTGCTGGCCCTCGCCGAAGTCGTCCCGTACCGCGGCCGCAGTCAGTCCGGCGCTTGAGGAACCTTTCCCGGAGGTGTAGACCGACCGCGGCGCGATGTTTCTGATGTACTGGAGCAACACCGACTTCCCCGTCCCGGGGTCGCCGATGAGGAGCATATGGAGGTCACCACGGATGCGCGACCCATCCGGGAGGTGTTTCGCCACGCCCGAAAAGAGCTGGAGAATCATGGCGAGTTTGGCCTGCTCGTAGCCGTAGATGGATGGGGCAATGGAGCCGACCATCTGCTCGTAGATGTCGTCCTCGGTCGAGAGTTCGACGATAGCGCGCTTGTCGGCCTCGCTGATGTCCATGTCCTCGAACTGCTCGTCCTCGATTTCGACCGTCACGCCGTCCATGTACACGTCGAACATCGGCGAGGCGTCCCTGCCCGTCTCCTGCTGGTCGAGATGCAACACGCCGGTGACGCGGACGTGGTCGCCAGCCGTCACTTCTCCGGTGATATCGTCCTCGATATGCACGTCGATGTTCTGGGGAGTCTCGCCGCCGCGCAATCCTTCGGGACTCTCCTGCACTCTGAGCTTCTGGGCATCGACGAACTCCGACTGGTCGAAGTTGATATCGAACGGTCCCTGCCGTTCGCATCCCTGACACTCGTGTGGCTCCTGGAAGTCGCCGCCGGTCTGGGGAATCCGGGTCAGGGTGCCACAGCGCTGGCACTCGAAGGCTGCCTCGGTGATCTTGGGCCTGACGTCCGTGGCCTTGCGAACGATTCCCTGCACCGCGAGCAGTTGGCCCCGGTGGCGCGAGCGAATCTCGCGGATCTCGGTCGCCTCGTCGAGACCGCGGATGCGGACGTGTGCGCGCCCGAGACCCACGTCCACAGGGAGGTCGTAGAGCCGCAGCGCCTCCTCGGCGTACTCTTGGAGCTGGTCTGGCTGTGAGCGATAGTCGTCGGCGAGGTCCGAATCGAACCGATAGAGATCGCGCCAGTCGATGAACAGCGAGCGCCGTTCGTTGGGGTACTTCTGGGCGAGGTCGCCGATGTCGTTTCGGTAGTAGTTGCGGTAGAACTCCTCGAAGTCGTCGATCAGGTCGGCGTTCTCCGCACGAGCCATTGGTAAGGGGTAATGCGCTTTCGCTCAAGAACCTTCCCAATCCGCAGTGAAAGTGGTAGCCTACCCACCCCTCCAAGAGCCGAACTCGTCCGGTATCGTCTTCGGTGCGTTCGGCGGGCGTTTTCGGTCGTTACTGCCACGGCGGTCACGCTGGAGGGGAATCGGGGTACCGCCGTCGGATTCGATCCAATCGAACAGCCGGTCGTGCATCGCATCGAGGCGGTCGCCGTGTCCTATCGGCCGAAAACAGTGGGACCGCGCGGATTTGAACCGCGGTCACGAGCACCCAAGGCTCGAAGTATACCAGGCTAACCCACGGTCCCGCAGCAGTAGTTAGCACGCGCTGGCGAATAAACCCTTCCGTTCTGCTCACTCCAGCCACAGCGGTCGTCCCGACGGAGTACGGAAGGCCTATACCGCGCTCGTGCGAGGATTGCACATGGTTACGGGACTCGAACTCGCGGTCCTCGCGGTCGCGCTCCTCCTGCTGTTCGGTGCCGCGCGCATCCTGCGGGCGGTCCGGCCGCTCATCGTCAACGCGGTCGTCGGCCTGCTGGTCTTCCTCGCCGCCGGCTGGCTCGGCATCGGCGTCGAGGTCAACTGGCTCACGCTCGCGGTCGTCGCTATCGGCGGGCTGCCGGGTGCGGTGCTCGTCGTACTCCTGTCGGTGTTCGGTATCGCGTTCACGCCCGGACTCCTCGCCCCGTTCGTCTAACCGTCCTCGTCGCGCAGTTCGATGTCGGCCACGGTGTCGTAGGGGTCCGAACCCTTGCGAATCCCGTCGAGCATCACGAAGGCCGCCTCGGGTTCGAGGAAGTGTCGCGTCACCGCCCGGCCCAGTGGTGTCGGCGAGAGTCCGTCGATGAATCCATAGTCGAGAAGCTTGCCGACGGCGTGTTTCATCGGCACGTCGCCGACCATCCGCTCGGTCAGCGCCTTCGCATCCCCGCCCGCCACGGTAATGTTCGCCAGGACCTCCTCGACGGCACTCGTTTCGTCGTACCGCATCGCCACGGGTTCCATCTCGCCTTTGAGCAGGCGGAAGGCCGTCTCGTCCTCGCTACCCTCCATGCTCGAATGATAGCTGCCGTCGGGTTCGACCAGCACGTAGACCACGCCGCGGTCGTGGTAATCGGGTCTCCCCGCCCGCCCGAGCATCTGATGGAACTCCTGTACCGTGAGCCACTCGATGCCCATCGCCAGCGAGTCGAAGATGACCTGCGAGGCCGGGAAATCCACGCCGGCGGCGAGCGCCGCCGTCGTCACCACTGCTGCGAGGTCCTGATTTGCGAACTGGCGCTCGACGGCCTTCCGCCGCGAGTAATCGAGTCCGGCGTGGTAGGCCGCGGCGTCGTACTCCAATTTCCTGCTGAGTTCGTGACACCGCCGCCGCGAGTTGGTGAAGACGATGGTCTGACCACGAAACCCCTTCGAGGATTTCCGGTCGAACTCCCGCCGCACCAGTTTGTTCGCCACGCGCGCTTTCTCCTGCCCGTCGGCGAAGGTGACGTGGCGCTCGATTGGTACGGGCCGCTCCTCGAACTCGACGAGGGTCGCCCGGAGCTTCCGCGCCAGCCAGCCCGGATTGCCGACCGTCGCCGAGAGATAGAGCCACTGCGTCCCATTCGTCCCGCGGGCATGATTCTCGCAGTAGCCCTTCAATCGGGCGATGAGTCCGTCGAGACGGTGACCGCGGTCGTCGTCTTCCAGTGTGTGGACCTCGTCGATGACCACGGTCCCGATATCGCCCAAATCCTGCCCGACCCGCAGCGCGTGGTCGATGCCCTCGTAGGTGCCGACCACGATGTCGGCGTCGGGGTCGAAGCGCTCGCCATCACCCCGAACGCGACTCGCGCCGACCCGGATGGTCACGTCAGCGAGATGGCCGTATTCCTCGGCGAAGTCCTCGTATTTCTGGTTTGCGAGCGCCACCAGCGGCACGAGAAAGAGCATCTTCCCCTCGTCGTTGAGAAGGCGGTCGAGACCCGCCATCTCGCCGATGAGGGTCTTCCCTGTCGCTGTGGCACTCACCACTAGCTGGTCCTCGCCATCGAGCGCGCCATTTTGAACCGCGAGGCTCTGGACAGGCAGAAGCGTCTCGAAACGGTCGTCGAGCAGGTCCTGCATGCCCGGATGGAGACCCAACGAATCCACCGGGACCGGGTCCACGGCCTCGGTCGTGGCGCTCATCTCGTCGAATTTCGTCAATTCGGGGTCGAGTTGGCCCGACAGCAAGTTTTTCACCCGCTCCAAGTCCTGTACGTCGAGCAGCAGTTCCTGTAACCTGTCGGCAGCGGTCGAACTCACGTCGTGGTGGGCGAGTTCGCCGTCGAGTTCCCGGCGCGCACAGTCCGGACAGATATGCTCGCCGTCGGCTTCGATGGCCGTCTCGCTCGTGACCGGCGAATAGCGCCCGACGTTGGCGCAGTACCGGCAGGTCCGCACCGTCTTGGCGTCGAGTTGGTAACCGTCGAGCATCTCCTGGAATTCCTCGCGCTGTGTGCGACCCGTCTGCTCGGAAATCCGAATCCGGTCGGCACGCCGTGCGAGGTCGATGAATCGGTCGGGGCGCAGCGGCTCCTCGCCCGAGTCGTGTCTGCGTGCGAACTTCGCGGGTCGCGGCCCGGCATCGGTCGTCCCGAGTTCGAGCCGCGCCGAGAGCGTCCGCTCGCCGTCGTTCGTGACCGCGACGAGGTAGTCATCGCCGACACCGTGGACGAACAGCGTCTCGACTGCGACCTGCTGTGACACTACCTGGAACGAGGCGAGCGGGCTATTTCAGTCGCTCGAACTACTCCTCGACGAGTTCGATGGCGTCGTCGCCGTTTGGCACCGCACAGATGAACGCGCCCTGCGTCTCGCCCTCGTTGCGATACCAGTGGACGACGCCGGCCGGAATCAACAGTGAATTGCCGGCGCTCACGGTGTGCTCTTCGTCACCGATGCCGACCGTGTATTCACCGCTCAAAACGTACTGTTCGTGTTCGACTTCGTTTGTGTGCTTCGGAACTTCGCCACCGGCCGCGAGCGTGAACCGCCGGATGGCGAAGTTCGGCGCGCCGCGTGCCTCGTCGACGAGCACACCCTTTTCGAGACCGTCGGCCGCCGCGACCGGTTCGTGCTCGATGTCGTCGGCCCGCCGCAGCAACCCCTCTGCCTGTCGACTCATGCGCTCCGTACGGCCACCGACGGGGTAAACCCGGCGGCTGGGATGGGCTTAAGGGACCGCCGGCCGTATGCGAAGTATGCCCAGTTTTCGCATCGGTAGTGTTGCGGGCATCCCCATCAAGCTCGGACTCTCCTTTCTGCTCGTGCTCCCGCTGCTGGCGTGGCTCATCGCCTCGCAGGTCGGCCAGCTCGTGACGCTGATGAACACCACGTTCGGGACGGCACTTCCGGGCGCGGCGCTGTCGGCGGGCACGACCCCCTACCTTCTCGGCGTGGCCGCGGCCCTCTGTCTGTTCGCGGGCGTCGTCCTCCACGAACTCGGCCACTCGGTCGTGGCGATGCGCTTTGGCTACGACATCGACGCCATCACGCTCTGGTTTCTCGGCGGTATCGCCCAGATGGCCGAGATGCCCGAAGACTGGCGCCAGGAACTCGCCATCGCCGTCGCCGGTCCCGTCGTCAGCGTCGCCCTCGGCATCGTCTCCTTCGGAGCCTTCCTCCTCGTCCCCGAGAGCCTGCCGGGCATGCGATTCGTTATCGCCTATCTCGCCCTATTGAACGTCGCGCTCGCGGCGTTCAACCTGCTTCCGGGCTTTCCGATGGACGGCGGTCGCGTCCTGCGTGCGCTGCTCGCGCGCAATCGTACCCACGCCCGTGCCACCCAAATCGCCGCCGAGGTCGGCAAGGGATTCGCCTTCCTGCTCGCGCTCGCGGGGCTGTTCGGGGGCAACCTCTTTTGGATCGCCATCGCCTTCTTCATCTACATCAGCGCCGCCGGCGAGGCCCAACAGGCAGTTACGAAGGCCGCACTGCAGGGTGTGGTCGTCGAGCGGGTCATGACGCCCGCCGACGACATCGACGCCGTCACGCCCGAGACGAGCGTCGCGGACCTCGTCGACCGGATGCTCACCGAGCGCCACACGGGCTACCCAGTATTGGACGACGGCGACCTCGTGGGGATGGTCACGCTCTCGGACGCCCAGACCGTGCGCGAGGTCGAACGCGACGCCTATCGCGTCGGCGAGGTGATGAGCCGCGACCTCTACACGATTCCCGAGGACAGCGATGCGATGACCGCGCTCTCGACGATGCAGTCGAACGGTGTCGGCCGGCTGCCCGTCCTTGACCTCAGTGGGGAGTTCGTCGGTCTCGTCTCCCGGACGGACCTGATGACCGCGCTGACGATACTCCAATCGAGCGGAGCGGAAGCGACGGGCGACGCCACTACCCAATCGCCGCGCTCGCCCGGCGAATCGCTCTAGCCCTCCGGCGCTGGTACCGTCTCGACGCGTGCACGCAACCAGTCGGCCGCGTCGTCGAGCACAGCACTATCCTCACCGACGAGTTTGATGCGGTTGTGGCGCACCTCGCGGTCGGGATAACAGCCCACAGCAACGTCAAAGCGCTCCTCGGCCGCTGTGAGGTCGGGAATCAGCTCCGCTTCCGGAGTATCAGTATAAAAGGTCCGCGAGCGTACATCGCCCCCGAACGCCTCCGCGACGCTCTCGAACATCGCCTTCATCTCCTCGGGGATGCCGGGAAGCACGTAGACGTTCTCGATGACACAGCCGGGTGCGAGACCCGGATCGTTCAGCAACGGCTGACTCCCCGCGGGTATCGATGCCTCGGCATCGACGTCGAGTTCGATGTCGGGATAGTGCTCACGGACGGTTTCGAGGCGCTTCTCAACAGATTCCCGTGCGCGCTCATTGACCGCGAGCGAGCGGTCGAAGGCATCCGCGACGGCGTCCATCGTGCGGTCGTCGGGTGTCCCACCCAGCCCGCCGGTGACGATGACCGCATCGAACGTTGCGGCATACTCCTCGACCGTCCGGGCGATCAGCTCGCGGTCGTCGGGCACGACGAGAATCCGCGCGACGGTCGCCCCGCTGTCAGTGAGTCGGTCGGCCAACCACGTCGCGTTGGTGTTTGCGGTATCGCCAGAGAGCAGTTCGTCACCGATGGTGAGCAGCGCGACATCCATTGAGGGAAGAACGGGGAGCGGACGGATAGCCCTTCGCTGTTCGACCGTGGGAGGTCCGGGTGCGAGAATCGAACCCGCGTCTCAGCCTCCACAAGGCTGAAGGATAGC
>CAZJHA010000110.1:0-7133 GCA_964545755.1 uncultured Halobacteriales archaeon
ACCAGCTCCCCGCCGTCGCCGACCAAGGAATCGCCGAGTTCTGTGACGTCTTCTGCGAGGAGGACGTCTTTTCGGTCGCACAGTCGAGACGGGTGCTCGATGCCGGGATGGAGCACGGACTCACCCCCAAGGTCCACGCCGAGGAGTTCGTTCGACTGGGTGGCGCAGGGCTCGCGGCCGAGGTGGGCGCGGCGAGCGCCGACCACCTCCTCCACGCCAACGACGCCGACCGCACGGCACTCGCCGAGGCGGGCGTCACACCCGTCCTCCTGCCCGGGACGGCCTTCTCGCTCGGCGCGGACTACGCCGACGCACGGGCGTTCCTCGACGACGGCGGTTCGGTTGCCGTCGCCACCGATTTCAACCCGAACTGTCACTCCCAGAGCATGGGCTTCGCCATCGCGCTCGCCTGCGTCGGGATGGAGATGACGCCCGCCGAGGCACTCGTCGCCGGCACGCACGGCGGCGCAGGCGCGCTCAACAGGGCTACCGAGGCGGGCACGCTGTGGGAGGGCATGCCGGCCGACGTGGCCATCGTCGACGCGCCGTCGCATATCCACGTCCCCTACAACTTCGGGGTGAACACTATCGAAACGGTTCTCAAAGACGGTGAGCCGGTCGACGGGGCGGAGCCATGAGCGACCGCGAACCCGTGATGCTCGACGGCGCGTCGCTCACGCCCGAGGACGTGGCTGCGGTCGCCCGCGGCGGTCATACAGTCGCTATCGCCGACGCCGCACGCGAAGCCGTCAGGGAATCGCGGGAGCGCGTCGAGGACGTCCTCGACAGCGGTGAAGCAGTCTACGGGTTGAACACCGGGTTCGGCCAGCTCGTGACCGAACGCATCCCCGAGAGCGAGCGCGAACACCTCCAGACCAATCTCGTCAGGAGCCACGCCTCGGGTGTGGGCCGTGAACTCGAACCGGAGGAAGTGCGCGCGATGCTGCTCACCAGAATCAACGCCCTCGTGAAGGGGTATTCGGGTATCCGCGAGGTCGTCATCGACCACCTCGTGAGGATGCTCAATCGAGGTGTGCATCCGGTCGTCCGCTCGCAGGGAAGCCTCGGCGCGAGCGGCGACCTCGCCCCGCTGGCCCATCAGGCGCTCGTGCTGCTGGGCGAGGGTGAGGCCGACGTCGATGGCCAGCGACTCGATGGCGAGGCGGCGCTCGCGCGGGCCGGTCTCGAACCGCTCTCGCTCGCCGCGAAGGAGGGCTTGGCGCTCATCAACGGCACGCAGCTCACTGTGGGACTGGGCGCGCTCTGCGTGGTCGATGCCGAGCGCGCACTCAGGGGAGCGGACGTCGCGGGCGCGCTCACCACGGAGGTCTCGATGGGCACGACCGCCGCCTGTGACCCGGCGATTCAGGACGTGCGCCCACACTCGGGACAGGCCGCGAGTGCGCGTAACATCCGTACTCTCACGGCCGACTCGGACATCGTCGAGTCCCATCGCAACTGCGACCGCGTGCAGGACGCCTACTCGATTCGCTGTCTCCCACAGGTCCACGGTGCGGCCCGCGACGCCCTCGCCCACCTCCGTGAAGCGGTCGAAATCGAGTTGAATAGCGCGACCGACAACCCGCTGGTCTTCGGGGGAAGCGCGGTCGACGACCGCGCGAGCGGTACCGAGAACGTGGGCGTGCTCTCGGGTGGGAACTTCCACGGCGCGCCGCTCGCACTTCGACTCGATTACGCCACGAACGCGCTCACCGACCTCGCCGCCATCGCCGAGCGCCGGGTCGACCGCCTGCTCAACCCGAACCTCCAGGAGGAGCATCTCCCGCCGTTCCTCACGCCCGAGAGTGGGGTGCGCTCTGGCTACATGATAGCCCAGTACAGCGCCGCCGCGCTCGTCAACGAGAGTCGGTCATTGGACTCGCCGTCGACGGACAACACGCCCGTGAGCGGCGGCCAGGAGGACCACGTGAGCATGAGCACACAGAGTGCTCTCAACGCCCGCACCGCCGTCGGGAACGCGCTGACCGTGGTTGGCATCGAACTGCTCTGTGGGGCGCAGGCGATGGAGTTCGTCGACGACGGACTCGCGCCCGGTGCCGGCACCGCCGCGGCTTACGACGTTCTCCGCGAGCACGTGCCGCCGCTGGATGGGGACCGACCGCTTCACGGAGAAATCGAAGTCGCAACGGAGCTGGTGGCCGCGGGACGGCTCGACGAGACCATCGAGCGCGCACTCGACGAGCCGTTGGCGTAGCACGGTCGTCCGCGCATTCTCGGTCGGTCGAACGGATGTGGATTGGTGCCACCGAACACTTATTAGCATATCGCCGATAGTGGCTTCGATGAGCACCAACGAGCCGAGCGATACGGGGACCGCAGACGGCCACGAACACCATGGCGTCGAGGGACCGGGCTATCCGACGCCGGCGGCGATGCGAACCGAATCGAGTCGTGAGAAGACCGCGTTCGTCATGGCACCGCGAGTCGGAATGGACAGTGATAACCCCGATTTCGTCGGCGTCGTAGATGTCGACCCCGAATCGGAGACCTACTGCGAACTCATCGACACAGTGGAGATGCCCAACAGGGGCGACGAGCTGCATCACTTCGGCTGGAACACCTGTTCGTCGTCGTGTCACACAGAGGGACTCCAGCGCGACCATCTGATAGTTCCCGGCCAGCGCTCCTCGCGCATCCACGTCCTCGATGCCTCGGACCCACGAAACCCCGAAATCGAGCGCGTCATCGAACCCGAAGAGGTCTTCGAGTACGACCTCTCGGCACCCCACACCGTCCACTGCGTGCCGGAGGGGAGGATCGTCATCAGCATGCTCGGGGACGCAGACGGCGAACTCCCCGGCGGATTCCTGCAACTCGACCAAGAGGATTTCTCCATCGACGGCCACTGGGAGGGCGACCGCGGCGACATGGCGATGAACTACGACTACTGGTATCAGCCCCGACATGGGGTGATGCTCTCGACGGAGTGGGCCGCCCCGACGACCTACTATCCCGGTTTCGACTTCGACGACGTCGAGGCTGGCAACTACGGGGACAGCATCCACATCTGGGACTGGAACACGAGAGAGCACCGCGAGACGCTGACCTTCGGCGAGGAGGGGCTGATTCCGCTGGAGATTCGGATGCTCCACAACCCCGAAGCAACCGAGGGCTACGTTGGTGCGGCGCTCTCGTCGAACATCATCCGCTTTTGGGAGCGCAACGACGGCACGTGGGACTGGGAGACGGTCATCGATATCGAAGACCGCGAGCACCCCGACTGGGAGATGCCCGTTCCGGGGCTCGTGACGGACACGCTCATCTCACTCGACGACCAGTACCTGTTCTTCTCGAACTGGCTGCACGGCGACTGCCGGATGTACGACATCAGCGACACGGGCAACCCGCGGCTGGTCGACCGAATCTGGGCCGGCGGCAACTTCGGCGACCGCCAGCAGATACAGGGCACCGACATCCGCGGTGCGCCACAGATGCTCCAGCTCAGCCGCGACGGGCGACGGCTCTACTGGACGACATCACTCTTCTCGTCGTGGGACAACCAGTTCTACCCCGACATCGGCGAGCAGGGCTCGCTCATGATGAAAGCCGACGTCTCTCCCGAGAAGGGCCGGATGGAACTCGATGAGGACTTTCTGGTCGACTTCGGCGATGCACCGGGTGGGCCGGCACGCGCCCACGAGATACGCTGGCCCGGCGGCGACTGTACGAGCGACGTCTGGCAGTAGATGCCCTACGAGGTGACGCTCGACTGGCGGAACGGTCCATGTCGGACCATCGAGGTCGATAGTACCGAAACCGTCGTCGACGCCGCCGAACGAACAGGGGTGGGCCTTCCCTACGGCTGTCTATACGGGGCTTGTGGGACCTGTACGGGCCGGCTGATTGCCGGCGACCTCGCGCACGTCGAACGCCCGCGTGCGCTGAAGCCCCGACATAGCGAGGCAGGATACGTCCTGCTCTGTATAGCGACGCCGCGTTCGGACTGCCACGTGGAGGTCGGCGCGACGGTCCAAGCTGACCTCGTTTCGAACCCCTGGAAGTAGCTCACACGCACCGCTGGCGCGGTGCGGTTCGATGGGCGCTGCAGGATTTGAACCCGCGACAGCGTGGTCCGAAGCCACGTACTCTGTCCAAACTGAGCTAAGCGCCCGCGGAGACAGCTATCGGCGAGTCGCAGTTAAATCCCCCGGTCGGCGCGTTTCGCGTTCTTTATCCACCCACCGGCGGGAGAACCGCCATGCCCGGCGAGCGTGCTCGCGGCCTGCTCGAACTCACTCGACCCGTGAACGCCGTCGCCGCGGGCATGCTCACGTTCATCGGCGCGTTCGTCGCTGGCGGTCTCGGTATGGAAATCGCGGTCGGCGCGGCCGTCGGCGCGACCGTCTTCGCCACCGCCGCCGGCAACGCGATGAACGACTACTTCGACCGCGAGATAGACAGGATAAACCAGCCCGACCGCCCGATTCCCCGCGGTGCGGTCACGCCTCGGGTGGCGCTCGGGTTCAGCCTGCTACTGTTCGCGTGCGCGGTCGTGCTCGCGCTCGCCTTGCCCCTCACTGCCATCGCCATCGCCATCGTCAACCTGCTCGCGCTCGTCGCCTATACTGAGCTTTTCAAGGGCTTGCCCGGCGTCGGCAACGCGGTCGTCGGCTATCTCGGCGGGAGCACCTTTCTGTTCGGCGCGGCAGCCGTCAGTCGGATTACCGAGGCGGCCGTCGTGTTGTTCGCGCTCGCGGCGCTGTCGACGGTGGCTCGCGAGATCGTCAAAGACGTCGAGGACGTCGCTGGCGACCGCCGCGAGGGACTCAATACCCTCCCCATCGCCATCGGCGAACGGCCCGCGCTCTGGCTTGCCGTGGCCCTGCTCGCGGTCGCGCTGCTCGCCAGCCCGCTGCCCTACCTTCAGGAGACCTTTGGCTGGCCGTATCTCGCCGTCGTCGCGGTCGCCGATCTGGTGATGGCCGTCGCCGCCGTCGAGAGCTTTTCCGATCCGACCGCTGGACAGGAGCACCTGAGCTACGCGATGTTCCTCGCCGGCGGGGCGTTCGTCGTCGGCCGGCTCGCGGTCGCCCTGTAGGTCGGTGTTCTTTTCCCCGCTGGCGGCCTACCGCTACTATGCCAATTACTGACGATGACGAACTCCGCGCGATACTCGACAGCGAGACGGTGGCGGTCGTCGGCTGTTCGTCGACGCCGGGCAAGGACGCCCACGAGATACCCCACTACCTCCGCGAACACGGGTACGAGGTGATTCCGGTCAACCCACACGCCGAGGAAATCTTCGACCGTCAGGCGTATGACTCGCTCGCCGACGTCGAGGAGGAGATCGATATCGTCGACGTGTTCCGGCCGAGCGACGAAGTGAGTGGAATCGTCGCTGCGGCGCTCGACCGCGAAGATTCTCCGGTGATCTGGACGCAGTTGGGCATTCGAGACAGTGAGGCGACCGAGCGCGCCGAGGCGGCCGGCCGACAGGTCGTCGAGGACCGCTGCATGAAGGTCGAGCACCAGCGCCTCTGCTGAACCGTGTGATGACCTGTAGGTCCTGGCTCGAATTATTCGCCCGGCGCGGTCGTCTCGTTCGTCTCGTCGGCCGTCGATTCGCCGTTGCCCCCGCCGGGTTCGGCTTCCTCGATGGTCACCTCTGCAATCAGCGAATCGACGTCGATGTCCTGTTCGCGTGCCAACGCGTCGAGGACCGCACGCTGCTCGTCGAGGTCGCGCTCGATGCGCTCGACGCGCTGGCTGGTGGTTTCGACGTGTGCCTTGACCTCGTTGACCTGCGAGCGCAGCTCGTCGAGCTTCTGATAGAGCGTTTCGGCCATGTCGGCCACCCGCTGGAGCTTCTTCGCCGTGGTGCCGAGTCCCATATCGAGGGGTTGGTGCGGAGCTACGTGGCTTTTGTGTTCGCACTCGAACCGGACGGTTAAGGCGCTGCCACGTCGAGGGCGAGTATGGACGGGTCGCGGGTCGCCCCGCTGGTCGGCATCGTCGGCTGTGGTCTCGTTTTGCTGGCGCTTCTCGCGCCGTATCTCGGTCTCGGCGGCGGAGCGGTCGGGGCGTACTACGCCGCCGGCGCACTCAACCCGCTCGTCGGCGGACTGTTCGCGGCGGTGACGATAATCGTCCTCGCCGCCGGCCGCACCGGACGGACCGACCCTGCAACCGCCGCTGGCGTCGCGCTCGTGTTCGGACTAGTGGTCGCGGGCGTGTCGCTCGCGTGGAGTCTGACGGTACCCGAGAGCATCGTCTTCCAGCTTGCGACCAGCTCACTCATCGAGTTCCATCGCTGGGTGTTGGCGCTCGTCTCGCTCGTGGTTCCGGCCGGCGGCGCGTGGTATACCCGTGCGCTCGCGCTCGTGTAGCGAAAAGTCCTTATGGTGGAGTTGGCTACTCACGAATGGACTAGGTCGGGCAGTTAGGCCCTGCTCGCTTCCCGCACTACGGTCTTCAGCGGGGACCGAACCCCGGGTGCGTCCGGACAGACCGGCGCGGGCCCCGCAAGCCAACGTCGAAGCCTCGTCCGTCGGGGGCGGCGGTTCGCGGCCGTTCGTCTGCAGGGACGACCGACCGCGATTGACCGGCGGCAGTCCGTCAGGCGCGGAAGCGAGCAGCGGACCGCCGGACAGCCGTCGCTCGACGGGTCGCGGGGTGGAGGAGGCACGCGGGCTTCCCCGCGCCGGAACGCCGGGCAATCCCGGGCGTCCGTCTCGATTCATTCATCGCCATCAGTCAGACCGATCGGCTCCCCGTTGGTTGTCCGTCGATGCCGGAACTATCGCCCACTCATTCGAGGTCGATCTCCTCGCCGTTGACGTAGACCGATACGTCGTCCTGACTTTCGAAACTCGTGATGTTGCCGGTGATGCGGTAGGCGTCGCCGCCGCCGCCGAGTCGTCCGGCGACGGTCGACCCGGAGATGATGTCGAGGTCCGGGTCCTCGGTCACGGCATCGTCATCGATGGGTGCGCCGTAGCTCTGCCCCCGGCGTGCTATCGACCCGGAGACGGCCATCCGGTAGTTCACTTTGTCGTCCGGCTCGCCGCCGACGATGACGACGTACTTCGGCTCCGCCGTCGCCGTGGGCGTGTCGGTCGCGGTCGGTGTCGGCGTATCGGTCGCCGTCGGCGTGGGTGTGTCGGTCGCCGTCG
>CAZJHA010000111.1:0-7106 GCA_964545755.1 uncultured Halobacteriales archaeon
CTTCGAGCACCCCGCAGTGGCCGTGGTCGGTGTACTCACAGAGACAGACGTCCGTCATCGTGAAGACATCCGTCTGGTCGGTGATGTGCCGAAGCGCACGCTGGACGACGCCATCGTCGGCCCACGCACGGCTCCCGCGCGAATCCTTCGATTCGGGAATGCCAAATAGAATCACCGACTCGACGCCCGTCTCCTGAATCTCCTCGACGCGCGCGACCGCCTCGTTCACGGGCACGCGCTCGTGGCCCGGCATCGATTCAATCGGTACTCGTTCGTCCGTGGTCGCATCGACGAATACCGGCGCGATGAGGTCGTCTGCCTGCAACTGTGTTTCGCTCACGAGGTCGCGGAGACCGTCCCGTCGGAGCCGTCGCGGGCGATGCGTGAGGCCCATACGAGGGATTCGCCCGCGAGCGCCAAAACACCCGCGGCATGACGCAAACGATTTAGGAGCCAGCGAAGTAGCCCCCACCGATGGCGCTCTCGGTCCTCCAAGTCGCCCCAATGCCGCCGTACCTCCGGGACCTGTTCGACTCCGAGTATGCGCTGTTCGTCCTCTTCGGCGTGTTCGTCCTCGAAGGGGCGATGCTGATGTACTTCATGCCGAGCGAGGCAATCGTGCCCGTTTCGATTGGGCTGCTCGGCCACTCGATTCCATCCATCGCGGCCATCATCGGCGTGGCCGTCCTCGGCGCGACCGTCGGGCAGGTCGGACTGTTCGTGCTCGCAAAGCGCGGCGGCCGCGAGTGGCTGCTCGAAAAGCGCTGGTTCCGGGTCAGCGAGTCGACCCTCGACCGCTTCGACGGCTGGTTCGAACGCTGGGGTCCCGTGGTGGTGCCGGTGAGCAACGCCCTGCTCTTTACTCGTGGAATGCTGACCGTACCCGCGGGGTTCGCCGAGATGGATACTCGAACGTTCGTCGTCCTCTCGGCGCTCGGCACCGTGATATTCGAGACGGCGCTCGCGGCGATTTCCCTCGGTGTCATCGAAGTCGCGTTCTGATCGCGCCGCAGAACGCACACCGGGTCCGAACACCTATGGTCTCGCCGGGTGGCAACGCAGTATGCCCGGTCCACTCTTTGCGAGCGGCGAGCGCGTCACGCTTCGCACCATCGAAGACAACGACCTCGAATTCCTCCAGCGGTGGCGCAATCATCCCGACATCCGCGTGCCGCTCACCGATTCGGACGCCAGAAATCGCGAGCAGATCGAGGAGTATTTCGAGGAGCAGATCTCCGACGACGGCGGCATCAACCTGCTCGTCTGTCTCGA
This sequence comes from uncultured Halobacteriales archaeon, assembly GCA_964545755.1. Taxonomy (GTDB): domain Archaea; phylum Halobacteriota; class Halobacteria; order Halobacteriales; family Halococcaceae; genus Halococcus. The sequence continues at coordinate 1,273 of CAZJHA010000111.1, forward strand.
TGACGACATGGGGAGCGACGGGACGGAAAACGATGACACGGACGTCGAGCGGGTCGGCGAAGTGGCGATTCCGTGGATTCGTGACACCCATGGCACCGGCATGCTCATGTACTGGATCGTGCCCGACCGGCAGGGCGAGGGCTACGTCACCGAGGCGACCGAACTCCTGCTCGAACACGCCTTCGCCGAGCGTCGCCTCCACAAGGTCTGGGCCCACGTCATCGAGTCCAATCCCGGCTCGCGGCGCGTGCTCGAAAAACTCGGCTTCGAGCGGGAAGGCCGGCTCCGCGAGAGCTGTTTCATCGAGGGCGCGTTCGAAGACGTCTACAGCTACGGCCTGCTGGCCGAGGAGTGGCAGCGCTAGTCGTCGGCTGGGGCCACACCCGCGTTCGTCCCGGTCGCTCCGGCCATGCTACCGGATTCGAGTGCCTCAGCCAGCAGCTCCGAGAGACCGACGATGTCGATGCGCTCCTCGAAATCACCCGTCTTTCGACCGTCCTCGTACATCGTCATGCACATCGGGCAGGCGACGACGAACTTCTCGACCGCGTCGCCGGCGTCGGTGTCCTCGAGCGCCTCGCGCAGGCGCTCCTCGCTCGGCTTCGGGTCCTCGTCGAACTCCATCCAGACGCCGCCCCCGCCGCCGCCACAGCAGAAGGAGTTCGAGCGGTTTCGCGGCATCTCGTACAGCTCGCAGCCGGTCGCGCGGATCAGCTCGCGGGGCGCCTCGTACTCGTCGTTGTACCGCCCGAGGTGGCAGGGGTCGTGGTAGGTGACGGTGTAATCGAGCTCCGTTCCCGAGAGGTCGAACCGGCCCTCGCGTACCAGCGATTCGACGACCTGGGTCCAGTGGAGCACCTCCACCTCCCCGTCCGCGTTCCACCGCTCGTCGTACTCGAACGGCATCATCGGGTCGTCCGCGAACTCCTCGAACTCGACCTCGGGGTACTCGTTTTTCATCGTGTTGTACGAGTGGGGGTCCGTGCAGACGATCTTCTCGAACTCGCAGTCCTCGAACGTCTCGACGTGGTGGCCGGCGAGTTCGAGGTAGAGGAACTCCTCGCCGATCCGGCGCACGTCGTTGCCGTCGTACTTCTCGTCGTCGAAGAGGATGCCGAACGAAACATCGGCGTGCTCGAACAGTTTCGCGAGCGAGCGCGCCACCCGCTTGTTCCGGTCGTCGAAGCTCGGGTAGTCGCCGACGTACCAGAGGTACTCTACCTGCTCCTCGCGGGCGTCCGCCAGGTCGAACTCGAGCTCGTCGGCCCAGTCGGCCCGTTTGCGCTGGGGCTCGCCGAATGTGTTGCCCTTCTGCATCACGTCCTGGAAGACCCCTTGAACGTTCGAGTCGACGTCCCCCTGGTCGGTGAGCTGGCGGTTCATCCTGGTGAACGAATTGAGATGCTCGATCTCGACGGGACAGGCGTCCATGCAGGCCATGCAGGCCATGCACGACTCCATGGTCTCGCTGTCGATCACGCTCGCACCCCCGTCGGCGATGATGGGTTTCGTCTCACCGCCGGCATCGACCTCCTCTCGATACCCCTTGAGGTCGAGGATCACGTCCCGCGGGTCGAGCGGCCTCCCGGAGGCTTTGGCGGGACAGACCGACGAACAGCGCCCGCACTTGGTGCAGGCGTCCTGGTCGAGCATCTGTCGCCACGACATGTCCTCGACCTCCGTGAAGCCGATCTCGTCGGGCGCGGCGTCGGCGGGCACACCGGGCAGGCGCACACCGGCCTTCTCGTCGCGCGTGACGACGTTGGCAAAGCTCGATAGCATATGAAACGGTTTGGCATAGGGGACGGCGGCGACGAACCCAAGTGCCAGCAGGGAATGGGACCACCACGCGGCCGGATAGACCGTTCTCGCCAACTCCGGGGAGACGCCCACCCCTTGGAGGGCGAGCGCGACGAACCAGCCCACGAAGCTCACCGTCTCGAAGTCAGGGAATCCAGTTCCAAGAATGCGAATTCCCTCGACGAGATAGCCACCGACGGCGAGCAAAAAGAGCGTCCAGACGAACGCGCCGTCTTCGAGGCTGGTGTGTCTGTCCCAGAGCCGCTCGTTGCGGACGCCGTATCGGCGGTAGATGGCCATGCCGAGCCCGACGACGAACAGCAGCCCCATCGCATCCATCACCAGCGAGTACGAGAGATAGAAATCACCGACGAAAAACGACTGACTCTCGCCGAGCAAGCCCGTAATGATTCGGTAGCCGTCCATATCGATACCAAGAATGGTGGTGCCGATGAGCAGCGTGAGAAAACCCCACATGATGAAGGCGTGCATCAGTCCCCCATACAGGTCGCGGTTGAACTGTTTCTCGTTCGAGAGCACGATTTTGGCGGCGCGCGCGATTCGACTCGGCAGCTCGTCGAGGCGAGCGAAGGCGTCCTCGGTTCCCCGGCGATATCGCCCGAAGCGGTCGTACACTCCATAGAGGAGGACGGCAATCGCCAGGAAGGCGAGGAAATAGAAGAGTGCCTTGCCGACGGGACCGATCAGCCAGAACGTCTCACGGGTGACGGTTTCACCCGTCTGGAGCACGAGTGTCATCGATTATCGTCGTAGAGTCGGGCGGCCGGGTTAAATCTTGGCAACGTCGCACTGTGTGCCTGCCATCGTGCGGAAATCGACAACTCGTTTGGAGTTTCTCACCTCGCCTGGTAGTACGCGACGGGGTCGTCGTCCTCCCGGCGCACGCGCTTTTCGGCCGCACCGTCGGCGACGAGTCGTTCGAGCGCCATCTCGACGAGCAGCTCCGAGCGCTTCCGCGAGGTCTGCCAGTCGAGCGCCTCGACGAGCGCGGCGAGCGGCTCGAACCCCTCCGACTCCGGGCCGGCGTCCCGAAAGAAATCGTCGACGCAGTAGGCTCGCATCTCGTCCTCGGCGAGCACTTCGTGAACGCGCGCGAGGACGTCCTGGGTCGGCTCGGCCTCCTCCCACTCCGATTCGGTGAGCACCATGCCCCTCGTTCGGCACCGCCACGCATACGTCTGCTGGCGGCGATGGCTGGTCGGCTCACAGCAGCGCCCAGCCCAACAGCGCGACCGCCAGTGCGAGGACAGGAGCGTCGATTCGGGAGAACCGAAGCGCCGGCAGCGTCGGGTTCCACGCGAAACAGCGGGCATGGAGCGCCAGTGCCAACCTATCGGCCCGTGCGAACGTCCGGCGAATCCCCGCGACGGCGAGCAGCTCCATCCGTTCTGTGAGCGCGCGCTCGTTCCCGAGGCGCGCCTGCATCGCCGCACGCGCCCGCGTGAGGTCGGCGAGCAAGACGGGGAGGAATCGGAAGACGAGCGCCACGCCCATGCCACACAGTCGACCGAACCGACCCGGCAGAAGCCACTGGATGGCCGCCCGTGAGTCCCGGACCGGCGTCGTCCTGACGTAGGCGACGCTCACGAGAAGTACGAGCAGCACGCGATAGCTCGCAAGCGCGGGTGCGAGTGCCTCCCCGGGAACGACCCACGGCGACCCGAGCGTGATGGCGGCGAGCAGCGGTCCAGCAAGCAAAAACGGCAGCGCATAGCGGACCTCCCGGACGGCGACCTGTGGCGGAAGCTCCGCCGCCGCAAGGACACCCCCCGCGAGAACGGTTGCAACCGCAAGCTCGCGCGGGCTGGTGTGGGCAAACGCCGCGAGCGCGAAGCCCACCTGTACAGCGAGTTTCGCCCGCGGGTCGAGGCGGTGACTGATGGAATTTCCGGGGTCGTAGCTCAACACGGCGCACGAACGGCGAGACCCGGCAGCTGCTCGCGCGCCGTTTCGGGGACGGCATCGAGCGCCACACGACCCTCGTTCATGACGAGCACGCGGTCGGCGAGGGCAAGCAGGTCCCGCAGGTCGTGCGTGACGACGATAACTCCTGTTCCCCCGTCGTGAAGCGCTTCCAGACGCGAGAGAACCGACTCCCGTGCCGGCTGGTCCAGTCCGGCGAACGGCTCGTCGAGCACCAGATGGTCGGGATTCATCGCCAGCGCACCCGCGATGGCGACGCGGGCCTGCTCGCCACCGGAGAGCCGGTCGATACGCTCGTCGTTGCGCCCACTCATCCGTACCGCCGCGAGCGCGCTCTCGACCCGGTCGTCGATTTCGCCCCGCCCGAGTCCGAGGTTCTCCGGCCCGAAGGCGACGTCAGCGCCCACCGTTGCGGCGACGAACCCGTCGCGGGGGTCCTGAAACGTCATCGCCACCGCGGTCCGGGCGGCCACGAGGTCCTCGCCCACCGGTTGGCCGTTCACCGATACAGTTCCCGAATCGGGTTCGAGGAGTCCGTTGAATCCCCGGACGAGCGTCGTCTTTCCCGACCCGTTCGGACCGGCGAGCACGACGAACGACCCATCCTCGATAGTGAGCGAGACGCCGTCAACGGCCGGTCGGTCGTCCCCGTAGCGATAGGTGAGGTCTCGTATCTCGATCATGCGGCGGCTATCGCGTCGCTGCGGACGATGCCGACGGCTGCGGCGATTTTCACCAGTTCGGCCGGGACGAACACCGCCGCCCCAGCCAGAAACGCCTCGACGGGACCCAGACTTTGGACGGCCATCAGCCCGAGCACGCCGCTTGCGTAGATGACGACGGTCCCAACCACGAGCGCGCCGACAAGCCTGCCGAGACCACGCTCATCGAGTTCGACGAGCGTCCGACCGCCGTGGACGACGCCGCCGATGACCAGCGCCGCGAGCGGATAGGCAAGGAGATAGCCGGCCGTCGGGCCGAGCAACACCCCCAGTCCCGCCGCCCCGCCCGAAAACACCGGCGCACCGAGCGCGCCAGCGAGCAGGTACAGTCCACAGGCCACGGCTCCCCACACCGGCCCGAGGAAGATGCCGGCCAGAAAGACCCCGAGGACCTGCAGCGTCACCGGTGCGGGCGAGAGCGGGTTCGGAAAGCTCACGTAGGCGAACGCGCCCAACAGTGCGGCGAACAGCGCCGCACGCGCGAGGTTGCCCACTATCTCGTCGTCGACGAGTTCGGTATCGGTCGTTTCGGCGCTCATATTCACACACCTTCCGTCAACCCGTATAACTGAATCGGTTGACGAGTCGGCTCTCGCCAGCGGCAGGCTTTTACCGACAGGTGTCAGACGCTTCGTTCCCGAAGCGATGGACGAGAAAACGGAATCACTGCGTGACATCTTCATGGACGTCACCGACGAGTCGACCGTGACCGAGCGCCAGGAGGACACGCGTGGCTCGCTCGCGCGCGAGGGCACCCCCGAAGAGCACACCGAGGAGGTCATCGGGGCGCTCGACGACCGGTACGGTCTCTCGACGGACCTCGCCGTCGACCGACTGGTCGATCTCGTCGCAGCGTTCTACGACGAGGAGGGCGACGCCGCCATCGCCGACGCGCTGGACGAATCGCCGGAAACCGTCGAGCGCGCCCGCCTCGACCTCCACCTCGTCCGCGAGAGCGATACGGACGTCCCCATCGAGCTGAGCGCGCTCCGCGAGCGCCTCGACGACGCCGACACCGCAACCGTCGCCGCCGACCTCGACGTGGACGAATCCATGGTCGAAACCTACCGGCGGGTCGCCGAAACGCAGGCCGAACGCCGCGCCGTCGGCGACCGCCTCCGCGAGGCGTTCGACGAGATCGACCTCGACGCCGACCTCACCAGCCACACCGACGACGTGACCCGCGACGGACTCGACGAGGCGACCGAGGGGATGGAAAACGAACTTTCGCTCTGAACCTTTTTACTGCGGGGGTCGCGCTCGCTCACTACGTTCGCTTGCCCGACCCCCGCTGGCAAAAACGTCCTCAGAAGTGGAAGACTTCTGATGGGCTGCGTTAGAGCTTCGCGCTAACGAAGGGTCAGGGAA
>CAZJHA010000112.1:0-7094 GCA_964545755.1 uncultured Halobacteriales archaeon
TGCGCTCGTGTCTGGACCGATATTTGGATACTTCGTGGTCAGCGTCGCTGGATTAGTAACGGCGGGTGCTATTGTGCGAACCATACTGTACGCTCGAGGCGCACAACCATCTTAGTAACCGATACGCACAAGTACCTCACTGCCTGCTTTCTCTGCTACTCGACAAACATTCGGTCTGGCAGGTATCGCAGCCGACGCAACGCATAAATGCACCGGGCGCGGTGCATCGGGTATGCGACGCGCTACACCCAAGCAGTCGACCGGGCCGAGCGGTGGGTGTGGCACTCGCGCTCGCGCGCGGACAAAACGGGCAGCGGGTAGCTCGCGGCGGACGTAGCGTCCTGTCGCGCGCTGTTTTCGACTGTATCGTTCACCGAGTAGCGACACTACCCACATGACAGACACAATCGACCTCGACGGCGTGTTTCCCGCGATGGTCACGCCATTCAGTTCCGACGACAGCATCGACTTCGACCGACTCCGTGCGGAAGCCGAGCGACTCGAACGGGCAGGCGTCAACGGACTCGTGCCGGTTGGCACCACAGGAGAAAGCGCGACCCTCTCACACGACGAGCACGTTTCGGTCGTCGAAACGGTAGCAGACACGGTTTCGATTCCCGTGATTGCCGGAGCCGGCTCGAACGCCACCCACGAGGCGCTCGACCTCGCCGAGCGGACCCGAGAAGCCGGCGCGGACGCACTCCTCCTGATTTCGCCGTACTACAACAAACCCGAGCCAGCCGGCATGGAGGAGCACTACCGGACGGTTGCCGACGCCGTGGACCTGCCCCAAATCGTTTATAACGTCCCCGGACGCACGGGGAGAACCATCGACATCGACACGGCGGCAACGCTTGCCGATCACGAGAACGTCGTCGGCTACAAGTCAGCGAGCGGCGACCTCGGCCGGGTGAGCGAACTCGCAGAGCGCACGCGCGAGACGGAGTTCACAGTATTGTCGGGCGAAGACGCGCTCACGCTACCGATACTCGCTGCGGGCGGGCGCGGCACCATCAGCGTCGCGGCGAACGTCGAACCCGAGCGCGTCGGCGGGATGGTCCACGCCGCTCTGGATGGCGAGTTCGAGCGGGCGCGCGAGCACCACCACGAACTCGGCCCACTGTTCCGGGCGCTGTTCTGGGAGACCAATCCCATTCCACTGAAGGAGGCGCTGTCGATGCGTGGGCACGTCTCACCGCGGATGCGCGCGCCGCTGTCGCGACTTTCCGCCGAGCACCGTGACGCGCTCGAATCGGTGCTCGACGAACTCGCCGACGATGAACGACTGCTGGAGGCCGAACGGTGACGACAATCGGCGTCACGGGCGCGACAGGCACGATGGGGCGCGCAGTAGTCGAGACGGCCGCCGACCGCGAGGACGTGAGCGTGCGTTTCGCGGTCAACCGCTCGCCGGACGACGAGCGCGTCGCCGGCCAGCAGATACACGAAGCAGTCGACGTGCCCGACCTGCTCGCCGAGCACTCCCCCGACGTGGTGGTCGATTTCACGGGACCCGAATCGGCCATTGAGTACGCCGCGGCCTGCGCCGAAGCTAGCGTTGGCTTCGTCACCGGCACCACGGGCTTCGACGCGGACGAGCGCGCCGCACTTCGCGAGCACGCCGAGCGGGTTCCCCTGCTGTGGGCGACGAACTTCTCGCAGGGCATCCACGCGCTGGGCGAGGCGCTCGCCGAGGTCTCGGAAACGCTTTCGGACTACGACATCGAAATGACTGAAACCCATCACAATCGCAAACGCGACGCGCCGAGCGGGACGGCGAAGACGCTGCTCGATGGCATCGATGAGGCCAGTGGCGGCGAGCACGAACGAACCTACGGCCGTGAGGGCGAACAGCCACGCGTGGACGACGAAATCGGCGTTCATGTCCGCCGTGCCGGCGGGATTCGCGGCGAGCACGAAGTCCTGTTTGCGGACAACGGCGAGGTGCTGTCGTTCACCCATCGTGCGGAGAGTCGGGCGGTGTTCGCGTCGGGCGCGCTCGATGCGGCGGTCTGGCTCGCCGGGCGCGACCCTGGATTGTACGAGTTCGGGGAGGTGCTCGCATGAGCCTTCAATCGGACATCGAGACCCTCTGGGAGCGCTCGGCGGATGGCCTGACGGCGAGCGACGCCGGTTCGGACGAGCATGCGACGCTCGATGCGTTCCTCGACGCGCTCGAAGCCGGTGCGGTGCGCGCCGCCGAGCAGAGTAGTGATGGGTGGGAGGCCAACGAGTGGGTCAAGCAGGGCGTCCTGCTCAATTTCAGCCTGCGCGAAACCCAGCAGCGGGAGTACGGCGACGTGGGCTATCACGACGTGCTCCCACTGCGTTCAACGGAGGACATCGGCGAGCGCGGCACCCGCAACACGCCCGATGGCACAGTCCTGCGGCGCGGTGCCCATATCGGAAACGACGCCATCATGATGAGTCCGAGCTTCGTCAACGCGGGCGCGTACGTCGGTAACGGCACGCTCGTCGATTCCTGTGATACGGTCGGGTCGTGTGCACAGGTCGGTGCGGACGTGAAGTTGGGCGCGAACACGCTCATCGGTGGCGTGCTCGAACCGGTCGAGGACACTCCTGTAATCGTCGAGGAGGGTGTGTCGCTGGGTGCCGGCTGTCGCGTCACCTCGGGATTCGTCGTCGGCCACGACTCCGTTGTGGGGGAGAACACGCTGCTCACGCCGCGGATTCCGGTCTATGACCTCGTCGAGGAGGACGTCATCTACGGCGAACTCCCGCCCGAGCGCCGTGCGTTCACCCGCTTCGTCCAGTCCTCGATTGGCGAGCACGACCTCTTCGACGGCGGGGCGTACAAGCCGGCAGTGGTGGCGACAGCCGTCGAGGACCGAACGTTAGAAGCGACCGAACGCGAGGACGCGCTCCGATGACGGGGACCGCTGCGGCCGTCGAGAACTCACCCATCCGGCGGCTCGCCGACTGGTCGGCGGCGCGCCTGCGCGACCTCGCAGCGGAGTACGAGGCGCCGCTGTACGTCATCGACGGCGCGCGCGTGCGCGAGAACGCCGCGCGCCACCGAGAGGCGTTTCCCGACGCCGCCATCGACTACGCGGTGAAGGCCAACGCCCGACGGCCAGTATTGGAGGCGATTGCCGAGGCAGGCTTCGGAGCCGAATGTGCATCAGCGGGCGAGGTCGTCCGCGCGTGCGAGGCGGGGTTTTCCGACGTGCGCTACACGGCGGTCAACCCTCCGTCGAGGGACCTCGACAGAGTGGTCGAACTCGCCGGCAAGCACGACATCACCATCACTGTCGGCTCGCTCGATACGCTCGACAGGCTCGAAGAGCGCGGCTGGTCGGGGTCGCTCTACGTGCGCGTGAATCCGGGCGTCGGTGCTGGCCATCACGTGAAGGTGCGGACGGGAACCGACCCGAAGTTCGGGATTCCAGCTGGGCGAGCAACGGATGCCGTCATCGATGCCGACGAGCGCGGTTTCACGGTCGAGGGAATCCACGCCCACGCCGGCAGCGGCATCCTCGACAGCGAGGACCTCGCCGCCCACCGCACGCTGGTCGAGCGGCTGAGCGAGCTCACGGGCGAGGTCGCCGACGCAGGCGGCGCTATCGACGCCGTGAGCATCGGCGGCGGGTTCGGGGTTCCCTACCGCGATTCCGAAGCACCGCTCGACCTCGATGCGCTCGCCCGCGCGACCCGGGAGGCCTTTGCGGCCGATGCTCGACTGGGTATCGAACCAGGACGGTATCTCGTTGCGGACGCGGGCGTACTCCTCACTCGCGTCAACACCGTGAAATCGACGCCCGAAACCACAGTTATCGGCGTCGATGCCGGGATGACGGCGCTGGCTCGCCCGGCACTGTACGATGCCGTCCATGAGATTCGCTCGCTCGCGGCGGATGTCGAGGAGCGCGAGGCGGTCGAAGCGACCGTCGCCGGCCCGGTCTGTGAATCGAGTGACGTGCTCGGACGCGACCGGGCGCTTCCCGCGCCCGAACGCGGCGACCTCTTTGCCATCGGGAACGCCGGGGCCTATGGCTACGAGATGGCGAACACCTATAACTCGCGGCCCCGGCCGGCGGTCGTCGCACTCGACGGCGCGGACGCCGAACGGTGCGTGCGCCGCGAGACGATTGCGGACCTCGGGAGGTACGAGCGATGAACGTCGAGAAATACCACGGAACTGGCAACGACTTCTTCGTCGTCGACGCGAGCGAACCCGTCGCCGACCTGCGGCGGTTCGCCATCGAGTTCTGTGACGGCGAGAGTGGTCTCGCGGTCGGCGAGCGAGCGGGAGCCGACGGCGTGCTCTTTCTCGCGCTCGAAGAGCGCTACGCCTCGCCACGGGTGGTGATGACGCTTGTCCAGCCCGACGGCTCGACCGCGCCGATGTGTGGCAACGGCGCACGCTGTGCGGCGGCGTGGGCCGCGGAGCGAACGGACTCGGAGACGGTGATGGTCGACACGCAGGCCGGCACCCGGCGCGCGACCATCGACGAAGAGGGCGTGAGCATCGAGATGGGACGAGCGAGTTTCGCGCCCGAGGCCGTGCCGCTCGCCGGCAACGAGCCGCTGGTCGAGCAATCAGTCGAGAACCTGACCGTGACGGCGGTCGATACCGGCGTCCCCCATGCGGTGGCGTTCGTCGACGACGTCTCGAATACTGACCTCCCGTCGCTCGCACCGCCGGTACGCCACGCCGACCGGTTCCCGTCCGGGGCGAACGTCACGCTCGCCAGCCCACGCGAGGATGGATTCGACCAGCGCACCTACGAGCGCGGCGTCGAGGGCGAGACGCGCTCGTGTGGCACCGGCGCGGTAGCGGTCGCGGCGGTCGCCCGTGAACTCGGTCTCACCGAACGCGCATCCATTCCTATCCATCCACCGGGTGGCCAACTTGACGTTCGATTCACCGACCGCGGGGCGGTGCTTGCCGGGCCGACCGAACGGGAGTTCGCGGGCCGGGTTTCGATGGGAGCCTCGCCGACCGTCGAAGCCGACGAGGCCGCCGGCGACTGATGGCGTTCGACCCGCTCGCGTTCCTCGAAACGGCGGTCGAAACCCCGTCTCACGAGGACGTCGACCCGATGCGCGCGCTGCTGTGTGACCGACTCGCCGCACACGGAACCGAGCCGACCGTCGACGGGGCGGGAAACGTACTGGCGAGCAAGGACGAGGCTGACGGCCCGCATGTCGTCCTGAACACGCATCTCGATACGGTTGCGCCCCATGTACCCGCCGAGCGAGAGGGCGACGTGCTTCACGGACGAGGAGCCTGTGACGCGAAGGGACCGCTCGCGGCGATGGCGGCGGCGTTTCTCGACTGCGACCCCGACTGGGGGCGACTTACACTCGCGGTGACGTCCGACGAGGAGACGTACTCGACGGGGGCGGCAGCACTCGTCCCACGCCTCGACCTCGACGGCGAGCGCGGCGACGCGGTCGTCGTCGGCGAACCCACCGGATTGAACGTCTGTACCGCTGGTAAGGGACGATTCGAGGGCACGGTGCGGGTCGAAGGCGAGAGCGCGCACGCCGCCGAACCCGACACCGGTGCGAACGCCATCGAACGGGCTGCGCCCGTCATCGACGCCCTCACCGACTTCGGCGAGCGTCCCGGGAGTTTACCTGTGCATCCCGACCTCGGGGCGGCGACGCTCACGCCGACGGTCATCGAGGGTGGCGACGCGACCAATCAGGTGCCAGCCGCGTGTGAGGTGGTCGTCGACCGGCGGAGCGTCCCGCCCGAGACGGCGGGAGGTTTCGAGAACGCCCTCCACGAGTACCTCCGCGAGCGGCTCGACTCCACGATTTCGTTCGCGCTCACCGAGCGGGAGACGCCGTTTTTGGAGGCCTTCGAGACGTCGGTCGACTCGCGGGTTGGGGGTGCGTTTCGGGACGCCGAGTGTGAGATGCGGCCGTTCACGGCCGCGACCGAGGCGTCGTATTTCGCCCGCGAGGCCCCCACAGTGGTGTTCGGGCCGGGCGACCTCGCGGACGCCGAGGGTCCGGTGGCCCACGCCGACCGGGAGTACGTCCGCCGTCCCGAGGTCGAGCGCGCAGCCGACCTTCTCAACGATGTGCTCGCGGAGCTTCTCCGGGAAAACCACGTTTAAGCACTCGGCGCTCGGACGAGGGAACATGAGTACCGACGGTGACGAGCAGGTGCTCGACCTGCTCGCCGAAGCCAGAAACGACGAGTTCGAGACTGTGATCAACTACCAGACCGACGCCATCGCGCTCGCGGGCGTCGCCGCAGAGGAGGTCGCAGAAAGCCTGAGTGCGGATGTTCAGGAGGAGCTGGGTCACGCCGAAGAACTCGGCGAGCGCATCGTTCAGTTGGGCGGCCAGCCCGAAGGCTCGTTCGACATGGAGATGAGCCAGCAGAGCCTCCAGCCGCCCGAGGACCCGACCGACACCCTCGACGTCATCGACGGCGTCATCGAGGCGGAGAAGGGGGCCGTCGAGACCTACCGCGAACTCGTCAGCGTCGCCGAGGAGGCCGACGACCCGGTGACCGAGGACCTCGCCACCGAACTGCTCGCTGACGAGGAAGAACACCTCGCGGAGTTCGAAGGCTACCGGAAGGAGTACGAGAACTGACGGGGCGGTTGCGGTGCGGTCTTGCCACGGTTTCGTTGCCAGTGGCGCGCGGGAGTCGAGCGGGACGGCGAGCCGTCCCGCTGGCCGTGCGAACGGGCCAGAGGTCCGTGAGCAGACGCAGCGGGTGCAGGCTCGTCAGAGCAAGCTCTGACGGTGGATGCGCGAACGACGAACTGAGCGAACCGGTTGGGAAGGTACGTGGCACGGTGTGGTTTTGCGGTCCGTGAGTCGAATCACTGACTGCTCGCAGTCGACGATTGCTCACTCACGTCCGTCGGCCAACTCGCTCGCCAGTCCCGTGTAGCTGGCGGGCGTGAGGGCGTGTAACTCCTCGCGGACCGGCTCGCTCACGTCGAGGTCGTCGAAGAGGTCGTGGAACTGCGTCAAACTCGTTCGTCGTCCGCGCGTGAGGTCCTTCACCCGCTCGTAGGCGTCGGTGTGGCCCTCGCGGCGAAGGATCGTCTGGACCGCCTCGCCGATGACTTCGGGGTTCGATTCGAGGGCCTCGCGCATGG
>CAZJHA010000113.1:0-7093 GCA_964545755.1 uncultured Halobacteriales archaeon
CCACATGGGTCACGTCCGAAACTACACCATCACCGACGCCTACGCCCGCTATCAGCGCATGCAGGGCGAGGAGGTCCTCCATCCGATGGGCTGGGATTCGTTCGGCCTGCCCGCCGAGAACGCCGCCATCGAACGGGAGATCAACCCCCGCGAGTGGACGATGGACTGTATCGCAACGATGAAAGCCCAGATGCGTTCGATGGGATTCGGCTACGACTGGAGCCGGGAGATTACGACCTGTGAACCCGACTACTACCGCTGGAACCAGTGGCTATTCAAACGGTTCTACGAGGAAGGTCTCGCCGAGCGCAAAGGTGGGGAAGTCAACTGGTGTCCCTCCTGCGAGACCGTCCTCGCAGACGAGCAGGTCGAGGGTGAGGCCGAACTCTGCTGGCGCTGTGATACACCTGTGGAATCGCGGGTGCTCGACCAGTGGTTTCTGACCATCACCGACTACGCCGACGAACTGCTCGACGGCATCGATGAACTCGAGGGCTGGCCAGATAGCGTCCGCGGGATGCAGCGCAACTGGATCGGCCGTCAGGAGGGTGCCACGGTGGAGTTCGAGGTGCCCGATTTCGGTGGTGTCGAGGTCTTCACCACTCGTCTGGACACCATCCACGGCGCGACCTTCTTCGCGCTCGCGCCGAGCCACGAACTCACACGGGACCTCGTCGCCGACGACCCCGAACTCGAAGCCCAAGTCGAGACGTTGGGCTCCGATGCCGACGGCGACGAAAAGCGCGGCGTGTTCACCGGCGAGCACGCCATCAATCCCGCGACGGGCGAGGAGATTCCCATCTACGTCGCTGATTTCGTCCTCTCCGATGTTGGCACGGGCGCGCTGATGGGCGTGCCGGGCCACGACGAGCGCGACCACGACTTCGCCAGCCAGTACGACATCGAGATTCGACAGGTGGTCGCACCCGCGGACGATGAATCGGTCGATATCGAGGAGGAAGCCTACACCGACGACGGCGTGTTGGTCGAAAGCGGCGAGTACGACGGGCTCGAAAGCGCCGTGGCCCGCGAACGGTTGGTCGAGGACCTCGACACGGCGGCCCACCACACCCAGTACCGCCTGCGCGACTGGCTCATCTCCCGCCAGCGCTACTGGGGCACCCCGATTCCGGTGGTCCACTGCGATGAGTGTGGTCCCGTCCTCGTGCCCGACGAGGACCTCCCCGTCGAACTCCCCGAGTTCGTCCCGACGCCGACGGGCAATCCCCTCGAAGAGGTCGAGGAGTTCGTCCAGACCGAGTGCCCCGAGTGTGGCGCGCCAGCCGAACGCGAGACCGACACGATGGACACGTTCATGGATTCGTCGTGGTACTTCCTCAGGTTCACCTCGCCCGACCGCGAGGACGTTCCCTTCGACACCGAGCGCGCGAACGACTGGATGCCCGTCGACGAGTACGTCGGCGGCATCGAGCACGCGGTGATGCACCTGCTGTACTCGCGGTTCGTCACCCGCGCCATCGAGGACATGGGAATGCTCGACGTCCGCGAGCCGTTCGAGCACTACCTCGCACAGGGGATGGTCCAGCTCGACGGCGCGGCGATGTCCTCGAGCAAGGGCAACGTCGTTTCACCGGTCGAAATCATGGACGAGTACGGCGCGGACACCGCTCGATTGTTCATGATGGGTGCGGCCCGCCCGAGCAAGGACTTCGACTGGACCGAGCGCGGCGTCCAGTCGAGCAACGAGTTCATCGGGCGACAGTTCGAGATGGTCGAGGCGTTCGCCGCCGGCGAGACCGCGACAACCGACGCCGGCGAGCGACCAATCGACGAGTACGTCGCCCGCGAGATCGACGCGACCATCGACGAGACGACCGCCGGCTACGAGAGCTTCCGGTTCAACGACGCGCTCCGGGAGGCCCGTGGACTGGTCTCGCTGCTCCGGCGCTACCGCGAGCAGGCGACGCCCGATGCCCAGACGTTCGAGCGCGGCCTGCGGACGGCGGTTCGGCTGTTCGCGCCCGTCACGCCCCACGTCACCGAGGAGTGCTGGACGACACTCGGCGAGGACGGCTTCGTCGCCGCGGCCGACTGGCCCGCAACCGAACACGACGCCGACCACGCAGCCGAGCGCCAGCTCGTCGAGAACACCCGCGAGGACGTCCGTCACATCATCGACGTGGCCGACATCGAGAACCCGGCGGCAATCGAGGTCGTCGTCGCGCCCGAGTGGAAGCATCGCGCGCTCGATATCGCCATCCACAGTGATGAGGACGTGGTGGGCAGCGTGATGGCCGAGGATGACCTCCGCGAGCGCGGCGAGGCGGCCGCCGACTACGCGAAGGACCTCGCCGAGGAGCACCAGTCCCTGTCCGAAGCGCTCGCACCCGAAACCGAATTCGCGGCTCTCGAACGCGCCAAATGGCTCTTTGAGCGCGAATTCGACTGTTCCGTGCGTCTCGAACGTGCCGAGGCGGCTCCCGACGACATTGCCCGGGAGGCAACGCCGGGCCGGCCCGCCATCGAGATTCACGAGGAGTGACGCCGACGGCGGCCGAAAGCCATAGGAGCTGCTCGGCCGACGCCACCTCAATGGGTTCGTTCGCCACCGCGGTCCAGTCGTGTCTCCGTGAGCGCCTCGCCACCCTCCGACCGCGATTCGACTGGCGAACCGAACACCGAATCGCCGGCACGCCAGTGGACATCGCCGGCCACACCACGGACCACACCGCGCTCGTTGAACTGGAGTGGCGCCGAGCCGACCCGGCGGACAACACCGCGAAACTGTTTCGCCATCTCACCCAGGGTGCGCTCGCTGCCGACCGAATCGATGTCTTTCAGGTTTTCACTGGCTACTACGACCTCGCCGACGGTGGGGTTTCCTCGAAACGACGGAACGCCGAATTCGTCGGTTGCGTCGCCGCCGATGCGCTTGATGCGCTCAGCTACCACGCTATCGAATTCGTGCTGGATCCACCGAAACACGGCGCTGAACGGCCCGATGGCTGGCAAGCGGTCGCGGATACCACCGCCAATCGAATCGCTGTCCGACTCTCCGATGCTTCGGTGTAGAACTACTGTTCACTGAACGCCACGAGTCCCGAACCGAGGCTTTCTTCGAGCACCTCGCGCGCGTGACCGTCGGGATTCACGTCCGCGGGGTCGTAAACCGCTTTCACCTCGCCGTCGGCGAGCACGAACGTCATGCGGCCGACGAAATCGTCGCTCACTTCGAGGTCGAACGCTGCGGCCACCTCGCCCGCAGGGTCGGCGAGCAGGTCGAACGCGAGGTCATTGTCGTCGGCGAACTCCCTGTGGGAGTCCACGCCGTCGGTCGAGACGCCGTACACCGCCATGCCGGCGTCGCGGTAGGCGTCGAGTTCGGCCTGAAACTGGTTGGCTTCGAGTTCACACCCGGGCGTGCCGTCGCGCGGGTAGAAATACACCACCGTCGGCTCGGCGAAGTCGGGCGACACCGTCTCGCCCGCTTGATTCTGCGCGCTCACCGCCGGGGCCGGGTCGCCAGTCGAGAGTGCCATGCCCGTTCCTCGGCCGCGAGCGAAAAGTCGATTGCGGTCAGTCGATGTCGATGCTGCGCGAGTTCTCGTCGCTCGTGGCCTTCGGCAGCGTCACCGTCAGTACCCCGTTGGTGTAGGCGGCGCTGGCTTCCTCCTCGGCGACCTCCTCGGGGAGCGAGAGCGAGCGACTGACCGACCGCCGGCGGCGTTCGCGCCGGAGGTAGTTGCCCTCTCCTTCCTCGGTGGATTCGTCGCGCTCGGCGCTGATTCTGAGCGTTCGGTCGGCCACCGAGAGGTCGATGTCGTCGCGCTCGTAGCCCGGGAGGTCGGCGGTGACCTCGAAACTGTCCTCGTGGTCGGCGAGGTCGACCGAGAGGGATTGAGTCGCCGGCAGCGTCGTCTCTTCGAACTGGCCGAACTGCTCGTTCATCCGTTCGAACATCCGCTCGATCTCCTCGAATGGGTTGCGTCGTGACATTCACCAGGGGCTACGGCTGCAACGGTCTTAAACCTCACACTCACTCGACGACGTGTTCGACGTCATACGAACCGAGCCGGCGCACCCAGCCCTCGGCGGCGATATCTTCGACGACCGCGATGGCCTCCTGTGTGCGCTCCTCGTAGAGACCCGCCTCGACGTCGATGTGGAAGACGTAATCGCCCAGGCGCTCGCCGCTCGGGCGCGATTCGATGCGCGTGAGGTTGATGCGCCGGTCGGCGAAGGGTTCGAGCAGGTCGAGCAGGAGTCCGGGATAGTCGTCGTTCGGATAGACGATGAGTGAACTCTTGCCACCGCCTGTCGAGCGCTCGTCCATCGGCGCGACGACGACGAACCGGGTCGCGTTCGAGGTGCGGTCCTGGATGTTCTCGGCGAGCACGGTGAGCTTCTCCCCGGCCGTGTCGGGATGGCCGATGGCTGCCACTGAGGAGTCTTCGTGGGCGCGCTCGACGCCGCGGGCAGTGCTCGTGACCGATTCCAGGGCTACGTCCGGGAACTCGGCATCGAGATAGCTCCGACACTGCGCGAGCGCCTGTGAGTGGCTCGCCACGACGTCGAAGTCCTCGCTCTGGGCGAGCAGCGCGTGACGCACGGGAGTGATGAGTTCGCGCACGACCGCGACCTCGAATTCCGCGAGCGCATCGAGACTCTCGGTCACGGAGCCTTCGATGCTGTTTTCGACCGGAACGATGCCGCGGTCGGCGTCACCTGTGGCGATCGCCTCGACGATGCCCGTCACCGACTCGCGGAAGGCGATGTCGTCGCCGACGGCCTGCGCTGCGCGATGGGAATACGTGCCGGCCGGACCGAGCGTGACTGCCTGCATGGCCGTGCCTGTTCGCCGGCGGTCAAAAGCCCGTCGTCGCGTCGGGAGAAATTATGCGTTGTTCATCCGCAGCGCCGTCTCGCTGCCGCAGGCCACACACTCGGTGATGCGATAGGGTTCGCGCGAGAACTCCCGGTTTTCGTGTTTGTCGCTCTCGGTACGCAGCTCTATCGAGACGGTGTGGGGGGTGTCGCGGCCGCAGTCCTCGCAGGCTTCAGTGAGGTCGCTTGCAGATTGAGTCTTGGTTGACATCACCCGTCTCTCGGAGCGAGACCTCCATAAACACCGAATTCCGTTCGCTTTGGTTTCCATCGATTTCGACGTCTCGGGGCGAAAATACCGGAGTGAGACGCATTGATCGCCGATTTCGACGAACCGTTTTCGTGGCGCGAACGGTGAAACAGTCGCAAACGGCCAGAAAACTTATTATGGTTGAGAATCAGCCGCGATACCAGCCGTTAAATCGGTCCCGTGGATGGGGTGTGTATGGACGAGCTGTTCGCGCCGTGGCGTATCGAGTGGGTCGAGCGCGATGGGGAATCCGACGACTGTCCGTTCTGTGTCCTGCCTGCACGCGGCGCGGATAGGGACTCGAAGATCGTCGCCCGGAGCGAGCACGCCTTCTGCCTGCTGAACAACGCTCCCTACAATCCGGGTCACGCGATGGTGATCCCCTACCGCCACACCGGCGTGTACGGCGACCTCACCGACGAGGAGCTGCTCGACCACGCGCGCCTGACCCAGCGCACACTGGAAGCCATCGAGGACGGACTCGACCCCGACGGCGCGAACACCGGCATGAACCTCGGGAACGCGGCCGGCGGCTCCATCGACGACCACCTCCACACCCACATCGTGCCGCGCTGGGCGGGCGACACCAACTTCATGGCGGTCATCGACGAGACGAAGGTCATCGTCGAGGCCATCGAGGACACCTACGACCACCTTCACCGGGCGTTCGCCGACCAGGAGGGCACCCGCGTCGACGGCCCCGACGAGGCGGTTCGAGTGACGTAGGCCGAAGCGTCTTTGGTCGCGCTCACCAACCCCCGGTGATGAGTCGTGCGGGCGCGGTTCGGCGGATCGGCCTCCTCATACTCGCGGCGAACGTCGCCCTCGCCGCCGCAAAGGGCTGGGTCTGGCTCGACACGGGGAGCCTCGCGGTCGGCTCCGAGGCCGCAAACAGCCTCGTCGATGCCGTCTATGCGACCGTGGTGCTCGCGGGATTGTATCTCACGACTCAGCCACCCGACAGCGAACACCCCCACGGTCACGAGCGCATCGAGCCGTTCGTCGCGCTCGCCATCGCGCTGGGCATCTTTCTGACCGGTGGCACGATCCTCTGGCAGTCGGTGACGGCGATTCTCTCCGATACCGTGACTGTCACCGAGAGTCCAATCGCCATCGCAGTGCTCGGCGCTGCGGCGCTCGTGAAGGCCGGACTCTACCGTTACACTCTGTCTGCCAGCCGCACCCACGACTCGCCGGCGCTCGCGGCGACGGCCCTCGACAACCGTAACGACGTGCTCACGGCGGGCGCAGCGCTGGTCGGCGTCGTCGGCGCACGCCTCGGCTTCCCACTGCTGGACCCGCTCGCTGCGGCACTCGTCGCCCTCGGCATTCTCTATACCGGCGTCGATGTCGTCCGCGACAACGTGCCCTATCTCGTGGGTGGCGCACCCTCCGAGGAACTCCAGCGGCGCATCCTCCGGCGCGCGCTCGCCCACCCCGACGTCGAGGGTGCCCACGACGTCATCGCCCATTACGTGGGACCGGAGATCGACGTGAGTCTCCACATCGAGGTCGAGGGGGATCGGACGCTCCGGGAGGCCCACGACATCGAGAGTGCGGTCGTCGAGTCGATTCGCGCACTAGATGACGTCGACGACGTGTTCGTCCACATCGACCCGAAGGAACTCGGCGAGTGGAAACGAGACCCCGAGACGGACAGACTGGTTCGGAATGGCGAGGACTCGACGGACGAAACGAGGGTGGAGGGCGGGTGAGTTATACCGGTTCGCCGAAGGCGTACACCGTGTTCTGGCCCGTAACCTCAACGTCCACGAGCTCGCCCGGTTCGACGCCGTGGGCGGGTGCATCGCGGATGATGACCTGTCGGTAGGCTTCGTCGTAGCACTTCACCGACTTGCCAGTACCGGGTTCGACGACCATGACTTCGTGGCGCTCGCCGACCATCGACTCGTAGGCCGCACCGACGACGTCCATCTTCAGGTCGCTCATCGCCTTCGAGCGCTCCTTCTTTTTCGTCCCGCCGAGACCCTGCATGTC
>CAZJHA010000114.1:0-7007 GCA_964545755.1 uncultured Halobacteriales archaeon
CGGCGATGCGACGACCGGGGCGCTGGCAAACAGCACGCTGGCCACGACCAGCCCGCGTGCGTTCTGCATCATCCACGCCGTATCGAGATACGCATCGACGTCTCGCTCCTCGCGCTGGATGAGCGCGGCGTCGATTCCCAGTCTAGAGAGCTTGGTCAGCCCACTCATCACCACCAAGGCGAGTGCCATCACGCCGTAGGAATCAGGACCGATAAGTCGTGCAACGAGCAGCACCATCCCGAGCTGGAGCACCCGGTCGAGGACGTTCGTGAGCGCGACCCAGACGCCGCTGGTGACCGCGCGCTCGGTGAGGTCGCCGCCCGGAGCGAGGACGCGCCGGACGAGGGTGATGACGCCCCTGATGGACACGCGAGCGATTCCGGGGCGGCGTTCAAAGCGTCGTCGGAGTCGACCGGCGGCTTCCGGCTACCAGCCAGAACGTTGAAATCGTCTCCCCGTAGATAGAACCCAATGAGCGTTCGCACCGCCGTCGTCCTCGCGGCCGGGGAGGGAAACCGTCTCCGCCCGCTGACACACAACCGCCCGAAACCGATGCTGCCCGCGGCGAACAGGCCGATTCTCGGCTACGTCTTCGACGCACTCATCGACGCCGGCATCGAGCACATTACCGTGGTCATCGGCTACAAGCGCGACCGCGTCCAAGAGCACTTCGGCCCGACCTACCGCGACACGCCGCTTGAGTACGTGATTCAGGACAAACAGCTCGGCAGCGGTCACGCCCTCCTGCAGGCCCGCTCGGCCGTCGACGAGCCGTTCTTGCTGGTGAACGGCGATAGGGTACTCGATTCCGGGCTGATCACCGATGTCGTCACCGAGTTCGAGGGCCATCCCGACGCCGCCGCCACGCTCGGTGTGCTCGAACACCGCGACGTGCGCCGCTACGGCGCGGTCGCCCTCCACGAGGGCCGCATCGACGAGATCGTCGAGAAACCCGATTCGGACGACTACCGCCTCATCAACGCCGGCGTCTATGCCTTTCGCACCACGATCTTCGACGCCATCGAGGCGACCGCGCGCCGCGACGGCGAACTCCAGCTGCCGGATACGCTCGGCCGACTCATCGACGGGGGCGAGGACGTCCGCGGGGTGCGCGTCGAAGGACTCTCGCCACACGCAACCTATCCGTGGGACCTGCTCACCGTGACCCGAGAGATTCTCGCGCGCGGTCGCGTGGACGAACCGGCCCGCGAGCAGGGCGTCTGGGTCGACGACACGTCGCTCGTCCACGAGGCCGCGACGCTGCAAGCGCCCGTGGTGGTCGGTCCGGACTGTGAGGTCGGTCCCGGTGCAGTGGTGGGTCCTGACGTCGCACTCGGGCGCAACGTGACTGTGGAAGCGAACGCGACCGTCGAGCGGAGCGTCCTCGACGGCGACACGCGCGTCGGGCCGGGGAGCACGGTTTTGGACTGCGTGGCCGGCCAGGACGTGACGCTCGGGGCGGGCACCCTCGTACCCGGCGGCCAGACCGACGTCCGCATCGGCACGCACGTTCACGAGGACCGCTCGCTCGGGGCGGTCGTTGCCGACCGGGTCGATACGGGAGGTGGGGTCACGCTCGAACCCGGCACGCTCGTCGGACCGGGTGCACGCCTGCATGCGGGGGTACGGGCGCGCGGCGAGATACCCGCCGACGCGGAGGTGTTGGGCTGATGTGTGGCATCGTCGGCTGCGTCGGCCGACCCGACGAGACGCTCGACGTGTTGATGCACGGTCTCTCGAAGCTCGAATACCGCGGCTACGATTCGGCGGGCGTCGCGCTCGCCAATGGCACAGTAGAAATCGAAAAGCGCGAGGGCGAGCTCAGCAATCTGGAGAATGCGCTCGACGGGACGACGCTTTCCGGTCCCGTCGGCATCGGCCACACGCGCTGGAGCACCCACGGGCCGCCGAGCGACCGCAACTCCCACCCTCACGCCGACTGCGAGGGGCAGGTCGCGGTCATTCACAACGGCATCATCGAGAACTACCAGGAGGTGAAGGACGAACTCACGGCGGCGGGCCACGAGTTCCTGAGCGACACCGACACCGAAGTGGTCCCCCACCTCATCGAGTCGGCGCTCGCCGACGGCGCGAGCCCCGAAGAGGCCTTCCGCGCGGCGATGGAACGCATCGAGGGGAGCTACGCCATCGCCGCCGTCTTCGCCGGGAGCGACGCGGTGTTCTGTGCCAGACAGGACTCGCCATTGGTTCTCGGCATCGGCGACGAGGCGACCTACCTCGCGAGCGACGTGCCCGCCTTCCGGGAGTTCACCGACCGCGTGGTCTATCTGGCCGACGGTGAGTTCGCGCACATTGACGCCGACGGCTGGACGGTCTCGACGGTCGAGGGCGAGCCGGTCGAGAAGACCATCAACACCGTCGAGTGGGACGCCGAGGAGACGGGTAAAAGTGGGTACGACCACTTCATGCTGAAGGAGATTCACGAACAGCCCCGAGCACTCCGGCAGTGTCTGCGCGGGCGCGTCGACGAACTCGGCGGACAGGTCGAGCTGGAGGAACTCGCCGGCGTCAGTCCCGCAAGCGTGCAGTTCGTCGCCTGTGGCACCTCCTATCACGCGGCGCTGTACGGCGCGGAGCTGTTCCGCGAGGCGGGCATTCCGGCGCAGGCGTTTCTGGCCAGCGAGTACGTCACCTCGCCGCCGCCGATAGGTGAGTCGCTCGTCGTCGGCGTCACCCAGAGCGGCGAGACCGCCGACACGCTGAGTGCGCTCCGGGAGGCACAGCGGCGCGGCGCGCGCACGCTCGCACTCACCAACGTCGTGGGGTCGACCGTCTCCCGCGAGTGCGACCACACCCTCTACATCCGCGCGGGGCCGGAGATCGGCGTCGCGGCCTCGAAGACCTTCGCCTCCCAACTGGCGGCGCTCAACCTCTTCGCGCTCGCGGCCACCGACGACCACGACCGGGAGACCCTCGGCGCGCTGCGTGACCTCCCGAGCACCGTCCAAGAGGTCATCGACGACTCGACCGCCGAGGCAGTCGCGGAGGCGTATCTCGATGCGAATGCATACTTCTTCATCGGTCGCGGGATGAACTACCCAGTGGCGCTCGAAGGCGCGCTCAAGCTCAAGGAGATCACCTACCGCCACGCCGAGGGCTTTGCGGCGGGCGAACTCAAACACGGCCCGCTCGCGCTGGTGACCGAGAACACCCCCGTCATCGCCATCGCCACCGGCGACGGCGAACTCGCGAGCAAGACCGTTGGAAACGTCAAGGAAGTCGAGGCGCGCAACGCGCCCGTCATCGCGGTCACGGATGGCCAGTCGGACGTCGAACGGTATGCCGACCACGTACTCGAAATCCCCGAAACGCATCCCCGGACCGCCGCAGTCCTTGCCAACGTCCAGCTCCAACTGCTCGCCTACCACACCGCGGACAAGCTCGGCCGCTCCATCGACAAACCCCGCAATCTCGCGAAAAGCGTCACCGTCGAGTAAGACGCCCACACCGAACAGCCGTTTTCGTTGCCGTCAGTCCACTCGTGCGGCCGTTGCGCCCACCGGCAAGCCATGCGACCGTGCGTCACTGGCCAGTAGAAGGGTGAGGGTACAAAGATTTTTACCCAGCCACCGAGTTACTCGGATAGCGAGTAACTCATGTCCATCATCGTCACCGGGGCCGACGGCTACGTCGGTTGGCCGACCGCGCTCAGAATCGCCGATAGAACTGACGAACGGGTGCTCTGTGCCGACAACTTCGCCCGCCGGGAGTGGGTCGGCGAGGTCGGCGCGACGAGCGCCACATCGGTCGCCTCGATGGACGACCGGCTGGCGGCCGCCGAGGGGCAGGGTTATACGAACCTCTCGTTCATCGAGGGCGACCTCACCGAGCGGGCGTTCGTCGACCAACTGTTGGCGGTACACGAGCCGCGTGCAATCGTCCACACTGCCGCTCAGCCCTCCGCACCCTACTCCCAGATAAACGGCGAGCGTGCCAACGAGACCCAGCACAACAACATGCAGGCGACGCGAAATCTGGTGTGGGGACTGCACGAGGCCGGACTCACCGATACGCATTTCATCGAGACCACCACCACCGGCGTGTACGGCGCACCCGAGTTCCCGATTCCGGAGGGCGGCGCGACGATGGAACATCAGGGAGGGCGCGACGCCGTGCCCTTCCCGGCGATGGCCGGCAGCTGGTATCACCTCACGAAGAGCCACGACGCGGCCAACCTGCGGCTAGCTCACGACCAGTTCGATATACCTGTGAGCGACGTGCGGACGGCCATCGTCTACGGTACGGGCACCGACGAGACGCGCGCGGACGAGCGGTTGCATACGAGATTGGATTTCGATTACTACTTCGGCGTCGTCGCCCACCGCTTCGCCGCACAGGCGGTCGCGGGCTATCCACTGACTGTGTACGGCAAGGGTGAGCAGCGAAAGCCGTTCGTCAGTTTGGAGGACGCCGTCGAGGGACTCGCCCGGCTCGCACTTCGTGACCCCGACGACCGGCCCGACTCTCACACCGTCTACAACCAGACCACCCGCGCCATCAGCATCGTCGAGATCGCCGAGACCATCGCGGCGGTCGGCGACGAGCACGGTCTCGACGTGGCGGTCGAACACGTCGAGAACCCGCGCGACGAGGACGAGACCCACAAGATGGAGATCGCCCACGACCGCTATGACGACCTCATCGACGGCGAGTCGGTGGATTTCGAGGCGGGAATGGACGAAGTGGTTGGAACGATGAACAGTCGGAAGGCGGTCATCGAAGCCCACGAAGACCGCTTTCTGCCGGACATGCTCGAATCGTGACCGACCTGCTCGTCACCGGCGGCTGTGGCTACATCGGCAGCGCGCTCGTCCCGCTGTTGGCCGACGACGACCGCGTGGGCCGGGTGGTCGTGTTCGATGACCTCTCGTCGGGGTCGCCACGGAATCTGATGGGCTGTGTCGAGGACATCGAATTTCGGCAGGGCGACGTCCGCGAGTACGGCGACGTCGAGAGCGGGGCTCGTGGGGTGGATGCTGTGGTTCATCTCGCGGCCATCACCGGCGCGGACAGCACCCACGACCGCCGCGAGGAGACCTACGCGACCAATCTGGAGGGCACGCGCAACGTGCTCACCGCCGCCGGAAAAATGGGTGTCGAGCGCGTCGTGCTCGCCTCCTCCTGTAACATCTACGGCCGGGCGACGAGCACCGACATCGACGAGGGGACCGAACCGGACCCGATAAACCCGTATGCAGAGACCAAACGCGAATCGGAGCAACTCCTCGCCGAGTACGCTGACGACCATGGATTGAGCGGGACGGCGCTGCGGCTGAGCACCGTCTACGGTGACGCACCGGGCATCCGATTCAACCTCGTCGTCAACCAGTTCGTCTTCCGCGCGCTCACCGGCCGCCCCCTGACGGTCTATGGGGACGGGTCGAACTGGCGACCGTTCATCCACGTCCGAGACGCCGCACGCGCCTACCGCGCGGCGGCGCTCGCACCCGACGACTGGTTGAAACCCGTCTACAACGTCGGTGCGAACACGGAGAACTATCGGATCAGCGACGTCGCTACACTCATTAGCGAGGCAATCGATGCGGTTGACGTGACGTACTTAGAGGACGAACATCCCGGTCCCTCCTATCACGTGAACTTCGACCGCGTGGCCGAGACGGGCTTCGAACTCGACTACTCGCTCGACGAGGGCGTCCGCGACCTCGCCCGGAGGTTCCGCGGATGAGTGCGGGCGATGCACCCACTATCGCCGTGACCGGCGCGGCGGGCTACATCGGGAGTTGTGTCGTCAAACACCTCAGAAACGACCACCCCGACTGGACCGTGACGGCACTCGATAATTTCTATCTGGGTGACGTTCGGGCAATCGACCGCATATCGGTCGAACACGTCGACGTCCGCGACCGCGGACGGCTGGAGCGCGCACTCGACGGTGCGGACATCGTAATGCATCTCGCGGCACTCTCGGGCGTGCCCGACTGCGAGGACAATCAGGACCTCGCCTACGAGGTCAACGTGCAGGGCACCGAGAACGTGGCGTGGTACTGCCGAAAGACAGGTACGGGGCTGGTCTTCCCGTTCAGCATGGCGACGGTCGGCGACCCCGAGGAGTTCCCCATCACCGTCGACCATCCACGGGACCCGCTCAACTGGTACGGCCGGACCAAACTGTTGAACGAGCGCGCCATCGAGGGTCTCGCCGAGGGGGCGTTTCCAGCGCATCTCTTCTTGAAGTCCAATCTCTACGGCGACCACAAGATAGCGGGCGAGCGCGTCTCGAAAGGCACGGTCACGAATTTCTTCCTCGACCGCGCGCTCGCCGGCGAGACGCTCACCGTCTACGAGCCGGGCAGCCAGTCGCGCAACTACATTCACGTCGAGGACGTCGCCCGCGCGTACGTCAGAAGCGCCGAGCGGATGGTCGACCAGCTCGCCGCCGGCGACACCGGCGTCGAGAAGTACGAACTCGGGAGTGACGAGGACCCGAGCGTCATGGACATCGCCGAACTCGTCGCTCGCGTCGCGAACGACGAACGGGACATCGGCGTCGACGTCGAACTGGTCGAAAATCCACGCGCAGGCGAGACGCTGGTCGATCAGTTCCCGGTCGATGCGACGCGAACGCACGAGACGCTCGGCTGGCGCGTCGAACACTCGCTCGAAGACACAGTGCGAGAACGGCTTCGGCCGTAGTTACTCCTCGGTATCGACGGTTTCGGTGCTCGCCTCGTCGGCGTCGAGGTCGCCGCGTGCGGCCCGGAGTCGGCGCTCGGCTTCGTCTCTATCCTCGGGATAGCCGACGTCGATGCGCCAGCCGTCCATCCGCACGGCATCGATGGTCCGCCCCGAGCGCAGCAGCAGGTCGACGGCTTCGGAGAGTTCGTACTCGCCGCGGGCAGAGGGCTGGACGAGGTGGCAGGCGTGGAAGATGGCCGGCGTGAAGGTATAAAATCCCGTGAGCACGAGGTTTGTGGGTGGCTCGTCGGGTTTCTCGATGACGTCGGTGACCTCGCCGTAGTCGTTGG
>CAZJHA010000115.1:0-6963 GCA_964545755.1 uncultured Halobacteriales archaeon
GGTCCATCAACCAACCGAGCAGCCCACTCACCTAACCCGCTTTGTGAACTACTGAGGATGTTCTAAAACACGCGATACTGAGATGACCGCCGACGTCTGTGTCATCGTTTCCACGACACGCGAGTTCGAGTGCGTCCGCGCCTACGCCGTACCGCGGGCGATATCGGGCATGCAGTCGCTCGACCCATCGACACAGACGATTTCGGCCGCATCCTCCGTGGCCTCGGCGATGGATTCGAGTACGCGCCCGACGGCGACCTTCTCGTTGTACGTCCCCATCACGACGCTCACGTCCAACGTGTAGTTCCGGCGCGGTCATCGAGGCAGCTTCGCCCTATCCGCACTTGAGATTTCAGGCTTGACGGAATCAGGTTCGGCGGGCCAGCGCGACGGCCGCGAGCGCGAGGACGGCGATCAGTGCGGCTCCCGTCCCGAACCCGGGACCGAACGCGCCGCTGCTGTCGGTTTCGGTTGATTCACCCGTACCGACCAGTCCGCCGGCGTCGGTCTCGGTGGTCGCGTCCCCGCTTTCGTCCCCGGCGGGCGTCGCTGTCGGCGTATCGGTCGGCGTTGCCGTCTCGGTTGGCGTCGGGGTGTCGGTCGCCAGTTGACTGGTCGTCGATCCACTGGGCGCCGTTCCCGCCGTGTCGGTCGCGGTGGCGTTCGTTCCGTTCGGCGTCGCGGTGAACGTGCTCACGCCGCCGCTGCAGGTTCCCGGACTGATTTCCACGGGCGTATTGATGTCGAGTTCGGTCGTGTCGCCGTTGCCCGAACGGACGATCCAACGCTCGATCTCGTTGTCGCTCGGCGACCCGCTCCACTCCTCGAAGGGATAGCGCTCGACGGCGTCGTTGAATCGGACGTCCGCGGTGATGGTGCTGTAGTCCGAACTCCCCAGCCCGCGAAAGGCCGCGCCGTCGGTGCGCCCGCCGTTCGAATTCCACTCGATGTGTGCACCCGTTTCGGTATAGTCGAAGGTGTCGTCGCGGTCGGTATAGTTGTCGTCCTCGACGGCCCACTCGCCGTCGGCGGGCAGTCCGGAGATGTCCGCCGTGCCGACGAACCCACCCGGCTGGTTGATTTGGTCGTGGAGGAAGACGAGGCTCAGCCCCTCACTCCCTCGATAGACGAACAGCTGGCTCGTCTGGTCTTCCTGTATCCCTGTCGTGCCGAGCGAACTGTAGTTCGCCGTGTCGTTGAGTACCTCGTAGTTGTAGAATGCCTCGACCGACTGGCTGCCGTCACCGAGCGGCGTGACCTCCGTACACGTATCGCCCTGCTGGACGATGAACGTCGCGTTCTCCTGCGCTGCCGTCGTTCCTGGACCGATAGCGAGCGCGCCGACGACTACGACTACGAGTACGACGCCGGCGAGCCACGCCGGTCCGCGCCCGTCCGAGCGCGTTCCCGAACTGTCGCTCATGACACTGGGTGCTTCGTCCACCTATATAAATTGCGCCCGTCTCCCGTCGACGGTCCCGCAGTGACCGAAACCGACTGGCTGGTCCATCGACCGATGGAATGGCGTGCTGGTCGTACTGTCGGACGGCGTTGTGGAAGAATCGAGAGGAGATATCCATCCCCTGCCCGACGATTCACCGGCGTCCGCTATTCGATTACCGCTCTTGACAGTATCAGACCATGTTCTCGGCTTCGAGGCGTTCCCAGACGGATTCACCCTTCTCGGTGATACCGTAGACGCGGCCTTTCTTCTGGTCTTCGGAAACGAGCAGCTCGACCATCCCGCGGCCGTCCTCGCGCAGCCCCGACAGCGCCCGCGAGACGTGCGCGATGGCGATGTCCTCGTCGGCGGCGATGCGCGAGGGGGTCGCCGGTCCCTCGACCAGCCGCGAGAGCACGTCCACGCGGTACTGCGAGCGAATCACGAAACTGATCGTGTCCCAGTCATCCGACATGTGTTCTCCTCCGTTCACGATATCCATACGCCGGAGAACCATAACAAGTGTGTGTTGATTACGTTCATCTACACATTTTCCATTAATATTACTATACTATACTATCCTGTTTCGTACGTGTACTGGTTCGGTCGGGCGGCGATGGCGAACGAACACACTCAAGAACCCACTCGTCCGAGGGGTGTATACAGTGTCCCGTGATTCGCTTTCGGAGAACGCGGCGACCGACCGCTACGCCGAGAGCGCCTCGGCCCTCGGCGGGCTGCCGGGCGACCTCTTCGTCATCGTCGCCTACGCGCTCGTCGCCGCCGGTCTCGTCGTCGCCGGTCTTCCTTCGACACTGCAGTTTCTCGTCGGGATTCCGTTGGCGGTGTTCGTGCCAGGCTATACAGTACTGTCGGCGCTGTTTCCCGGCCGTCCCTCCCGCAACGCGGGACAGGTGAGTTCGCTGTCCGGGATGAGTCGGCGGTTTTCGAGCCTGCGCTCGATCCAACAGCGCGGCGTCCGCTGGGGCGAGCGTGTGGCGCTGTCCTTTGGCCTCAGCATGTTCCTCATCCCGTTGCTCGCGCTCGCACTCGATTTCGCCACGCTCGTGTTCGGTACCGGCTCGCTCTATCACACCGGCCCCATCGTCGCGGTGCTCGTCGGCTTCTCGACGCTGTGTGCGCTCGTCGGTCTCGTCCGCCGGCTCAGGCTGCCGCGCGCCGAGCGCTTCGGGGTGCCGGTCGGCTACTGGGTCGACGATTTCGTTGGGGGTCTCACCGGCTCGCCGGTCGATGCGCTGCTCAATATCGTCCTGATTCTCAGCGTGCTCGTCGGGGCTGCGAGCATGACCTACGCGCTCGCGGTGCCACAGGACGGCTCGTCCGCGACGAACTTCTATATCGATTCCCAGAACGGCTCCGGCATCACGCTCGACCACCCTCGAAACCTGACCGCCGGCCAACCCCAACAGCTCACCGTCGGCATAGGGAACCACGAAGGTGAACCGGCGAACTACTCGGTGGTGGTCCAACTCCAGCGCTACAGCGGCGAGGAGGTGCTCACGCGGAACACGCTCAAGCGCTTCTCGACGGGGACCGTCCCGCAAAACCGGACGTGGCAGCGCCAACACACCGTCACCCCGACCATCGCCGAGGACAACCTGCAACTGGTCTATCTCCTCTACCGAGGCGACCCGCCGGGGAACCCCACCGAGCGAAACGCCTATCGGTCGATTCATCTCGCAGTGAACATTTCGAGCGGTGGTGGGGGCGGTGGCGCTGGAGGTGCTGGCGGCAACGGGAGCGCCTGACGTGTTCCCGTGGGGACACGTCGCGGTCGGCTATCTCTGCTATTCGCTACTGATGCATCTCCGCGGGCGCACGCCGACCGGCACGGCGACGGTCGCGCTCGTCGTCGGTACGCAGTTCGCCGACCTCGTCGACAAGCCGCTGTCGTGGTCGTTCGACCTCCTGCCGGCGGGCGTGCTCGCCCACTCGCTGTTCTTTGCCATCCCCTTCTCGGCGCTCGTGCTCGCCGTTGCCCGGCGTTTCTCACACACCGAACTCGCCGGTGCGTTCGTCGTGGGCTATCTCTCACATCTCCCGGCCGACGTGCTGCCCTCGCTGGCCATCGGCGACCCCTCCTACTGGCCGCTGTTCTGGCCCGCGATGGCCCGCCCCGGCGCGGATGTCTCGGACCCCATCGTGGGCCCCGGCGCGGGTGCGGGGCTGCTGGAAAACGCCGCCTACTACATGAGCGATTTCCTGCCGATGCTGTTTAGTCCCCTCGGTGTGGCGTACGTGCTCGTCATGGCAGGAATCTTCGCCCTCTGGCTGTACGATGGCCGTCCCGGTATCGGTCTCGTGGGTCGGGCCATCGGCCGAATCGCGGGCCGCAGCTCACACTGACGTCCACTCAGCGAAGACGGGTGTAGGCCGCCCGCGCGAGGCGCATAACCGGTCCGGCGCGCTCGGCCTCGTGATAGGTGCGGAGGTCGGGGTCGAACTTCGCCTTGTACTTGTTGAGCCGCCGCGAGTCCGCACCCACGAGGTCGTAGGCGTCGATATCGCGCTCCATCGCCTCGCGCATGACGTGCCAGTCGACGTGGTCGTTGACGGGAATCGCGGCGTCGTGCTTCGCGCCGCCCTGCCAGCGATGGATGGTGCCCTCGTCTTCGAGCGTTATCATTCCTCCGACGAAGCGGCCATCGACGCGGCAGACGTACGCCCGGAGACACCCCTCCGGCAGGCGCTCACGGAGGTCGAGGACGAACCCCGGCGTGACGCCGTAGGATTCGTCCTGTGCCTCGTAGCGGCGATACACTTGGGTAATGATGCGCCGAATCGCCCGCTCACCACCCTCTTCGATGGTGCAGTTCTCCGGAACACCGTCGCGGACGTTGCTCCGTGCGTCGCTGCTGAACCGTTGCAACAGCTCGTCCGCGCCGACCGAGAGGTCCACGGTGTAGGTATGCCCGAGCGACGCCTCCAGTCGATTCCATTCGAGCGGGCGGAGGTCCGTGTAGCGGTAGTCGCTGCGGACGTGGGTGTAGCGCGGGGCGAGGTGTTTGTCGAGCCACTCGATGCAGCCGTCGACGAAGTGCTGGTGGCGGCGCTCGCGCTTTCGCCGTTTCAACTTTCCCATGTTGAGCAGTGCCGGCCCGAGATACGGAACCAGAAGGTTGGGCGGCGGCGAGAACACCATCGGAACCCCCAGCCGCTCGACGGCGAAGATGGGAAAGATTCCCACCGGCTCCTGCCCCTTGAAACCGATGAGGGGATGCAGGTCGGCATCTGCGTGCGCCGCGAGCGCCGCGAGGCTGCCCCGCAGATGGAAGGGGTTCGCCTGCGGCGAGTTCTGTACATAGCCATCCCACTTGTCTAGGTCGTCGTCGGTCGCACTACGTATCTCGATGCTCATTCCATATACCCCAAATCGGAGAGTCGTTCCTCGATTGCTTGCTCGTCGGTCGCCTCGCGCGTTCGTCCGTCGTAGTCGGGATAGGCCCGCTCGCCGACCGACCCGATCATGTCCAGTACCTCGCCGTCCATGTGTTCGTCGCGCGGGAGGCCGAGCGACGCGAGCACCGTCGGCGCGACGTCGAACAGGTGTGCGTCTGTGGGCGACGCATCGGTGTCGATGCCAGCACCCGTCGCGGCGACCATGCCGTCGCGTTTGTGGTTGTAGGGTTCGGTCGGCGGGCCGAACGTCTCGTCGCGCAACTGTGTCGAGAGGAACTGGTCGAAATCACGCGGGACGAGCACGATATCGACCGCGTCGTCCGCTTCCGACCCGTGGAAATACGCCTCACGCGGAGCCACGTCGTCGAATGCCGGTCTTCCATCGGGCGTTTCGAGGTCGGCGAAGCGGTCGATGAGTTTCTCACGGACGTCTTCATAGTCGTCTGCTGGGACGACACCATCGGGGTCGCGCCCGGCGACGTTCAGCCGGATGCCACACTCGATGTGCGAGCGGGCGTAGGCCGTCGAGGCGCGGAAATCGACGCTGTCGGTGCCCGCACGGATCATCTCCTTGGGGGCGTGGGCGACGACGAACTCCGCGAGTCCGAGGCGGTCGAGCACCGCGTTGAGCCGCTGGCTGGTGACACCTACTCGCGCCAGTCCACCCATTGCCCGTTCGAGCAACGCGTCCGTCCCGCTTTCACTCTCGCCATCGAAGAACTGCTCGTCGCGAAGCACGTCCCACGCGGGCATCCCGCCGCCGCGGGCCGTCTCGACATATCCCTCCTCGTGCAGGAGGGTGTTCACGCGCACGTCGTAGCCGTCGTATTTTCCGATACCGTGGTCGCTGGCGACGATGACGGTGTCTGGGTCGCAGGCATCGAGAATGGCTCCGATTTGCTCGTCGACGGCCTCGTAGACCGCTTGGAGGGCCGCGAAATCGCCGGGGCACTCGTGGAAGACGGTATCCGTGGTCTGAAACTCGACGAAGCCGAAATCCGGCGAAAAGCGCGCGGCGAGGTAGCGGAAGGCTTCGCCGCGCATTCGCGTCACCGTCCGGTACTCCGCGACCTTCTCTTCGGTTCGTGTCTCGGTACTGCCGGTGTGGCGCGGATAGACGCGGTACGCGCCGAGTTTCTCGCGGACGTCGTCGAGGAGTCCGTCGGGATGGCAGGTCGGCGAGTCGGGCGCGACGTAGCCCGGAATCAGTGCGCCGTCGAACTCGCTCGGCGGGTGGGTCACGGGCACGTTGACGACGACGGACGATTGCCCCTCGTCGTCGAGCAGTTCCCAGAGCGCGTGCTCGCGCACGTCGGTGGCGTTCACCACGTCCCAGTCGTACCCCGAATAATCGAGAAAGCCGAAGACGCCGTGTTTGCCGGGGTTCGTGCCCGTATACAGCGAGGGCCACGCGCTCGCGGTCCACGGTGGCACCTGTGATTCGAGCGGGCCGCTCACACCCTCTTCGAAGAGTTCCTCCAGTGCCGGGAGTTCGGCCCCCCGCTTCGCCAGTCGGTCGAACACCGGCTCACAGGCCGCGTCCAGCCCGACGAGCAGCGTCTCCAATCCCGTGTCGGGGCGTTCGTCGTCCATTCGTTGTCCGTGGTAGTCGGGGCGGCGGCCGTGAATCTACCGATGCGTGACTGCCACCACCGATGAGGGACGTTCCGTCGGATGGGAAAACACATATGTGAGAACGGAGTGTACTCCAACGAGACCGACACGAACCAGTCATTCAATCGCCCTGATACACCTCCACCGAATGACCGAACACAGCACACACCCAATACAGCCATCGAAAAGGAGTTCCTCGTCGAGACGGTCCTCACCCCCGACATCCG
Organism: uncultured Halobacteriales archaeon; assembly: GCA_964545755.1. Taxonomy (GTDB): domain Archaea; phylum Halobacteriota; class Halobacteria; order Halobacteriales; family Halococcaceae; genus Halococcus. Next base: position 6,703 of record CAZJHA010000115.1, read on the forward strand.
GCACCGAGCGACCGATCAGCGGACGCCCGGAGGTGCTCGATGAGCGATGAGACGCGCGCACGCCTCGGCGCGAACAGTCACGTCGACGACGGCGCGACCGTCGGCTACGTCCACGACACGGACGCCCAGCCCGCCGACATCGGCGACGATGCGACGGTTCGGGCCGGCACCATCGTCTATGCCGACACGACTATCGGCGACGAGTTCACCACCGGCCACAACGCCGTGGTCCGTGAGGACACGACCATCGGCGACGACGTG
>CAZJHA010000116.1:0-6943 GCA_964545755.1 uncultured Halobacteriales archaeon
AGGAGTTGGACGTGCTCTACGTGACCCGCATCCAGCGCGAGCGCTTCCCCGACGAAAACGAGTACCGGCAGGTCGCCGGTGAGTATCGCATCGACGCCGCCACCTTAGAGCAGGCGCGAGACGACTGTGTGGTGTTGCATCCGCTGCCCCGGGTGGACGAGATCGCCCCCGACGTCGATGCGACCGAGCACGCGAACTACTTCGAGCAGGCCCACAACGGAGTCCCGGTGCGGATGGCGCTGCTCGACTTGCTGCTCGATGGAGGCGACCGATGAGCGAACACGAACTCCGTATCAGCAAGATTCGAAACGGCACCGTCATCGACCACATCGCGGGCGGACACGCACCCGACGTGCTCGCCATCCTCGGCATCGACAGCGCCACCGACGAGGTGGTGAGCGTCGGCATGAACGTCCCCTCCGACAGGCTCGGCTACAAGGACGTGGTGAAGATCGAGGGCCGCGAACTCAGCCAGGAGGAGGTCGACGTCATCTCGCTCATCGCGCCCGCCGCGAGCATCAACATCATCCGCGAATACGACGTCGTCGAGAAAAATCGCGTCGAACGGCCGTCGACTGTGGAGGGCGTCCTCTCGTGTCCGAATCGCAACTGCATCACCACCGAGGACGAACCCGTCGCCTCCCGCTTTGCAGTGCTCGACGACGGCGTGCGCTGTGCGTACTGCGACACCATCATCCGAGAGGGTCTCACCGACCACATCAGTGTCTGAACCGGCTTGCAGCCGCCGGCCGAACGCCGAAGGCCGCGCCACGGTTGGGCGAGATATGGCCGACCCCGGCGCACGCTTTGGCTTCGATTTCGTGACCACACTCGTCGGTTCCGGACTCACCCTGTTGGTGTCGGCGGGCATCATGCTCTACGGCGACCGGCTGCGGTGGACGGCGACGGAACTCTACGCCATCGGCGGTGGCGGATTGCTCGTGCTCGGACTCGTCCTTGGGGTCGTCTTCGTCGCCGCCGGCTGGAAGTGAGCGGAACGAACCGCTTACCCGCGCTCGCATTCCAGTACGAATATGTTCGGGGTCGTCACGCGCAACGAGAAGGAACTCGACTGGCCGGAGTTCGACCGCGCGTTCTTCGAGGTCAAATCCGTGAGCGGCCGCACCAACGAGCCGGACGCCGAGGCGGTGAGCATGGTGTCCTGTCACGCCGACAACGCCATCGCCGAGGCCAATGGCGACGTCGTGCCCGTGAACGAGGCAGGCGAGCGGGCGACGCGCGAGCGCCGGTATTTCGACTGGGCGTACGTCTGCCCCACTCATCCGGGCTACCGCGAGGGGCTGCTCGAAACAATCGAGGACGCGGCCGCAGTCAGCGAGGATGTCCGGCTTGACGATGTGGGTTTTCCCCGACCGGAATACTGTTTCTGCGAGCGCTGCATGCAGGAGTTCGAGGAAAGCGAGTTCGACGACCGTTTCGAATGGCGCACACACGTGATAACCGACTTCGTCGCCGATGCGGCCGAACGGGTGCCGGGCCGGCTGTATCTCACGCTCCATCCCGACCCGTACCCGGGCCACCTCGTCGAGCGTTCCGGCATCGACTGCGACGAACTCTCCGAGTACGTCAACGAGTTCGTCGTACCGCTCTATGATATGGCCTACTCGACGACCTACTGGATAGAGATCATCGCGAGTGGCTTTCTCGATGCGCTCGCCACGCCCTTCTCCATCGAACTCTACGCGCCCGATGTCGACGTGGACGACCTGATTCACGCCGCCGAGGTCGCCGACGCCTACGCCAAGGACGTGCTCTTCGGCTACGATGCGAGCACGGCCTGTGGGGCGATTCGACGGATGAACGCCGAGCGCAACGAGGGTCAGTCCTACGGCTGAAGCAGGCGTGCTCGCGGTAGGTTTTTACCCCCGGGTCGCCACTGTGTAGGCGTGTCACGTGTCGATTCGGTCATCGCGGCCATCGCTGGCGAATCCCCGAGCGAGGCCGAAAACGACGCCGCCGCCATTCTCAAGGGTGGCGTCATCGGCGCGATAGCCGGCGGTGCGGGCCTGCTCGTCATGTCCCCGATCCTCTGGGCCGGCGTTGCCCTCGGGGTCATCGACAGCGCCTCCTTTTCGGAACTCGCCCACCTCGGTCTCGGACGGTCGGAGAACGTACTGCTCGGCTACTTCATCTTCGCCGGCGGCGGTATGACGACGTGGCCGCTGCTCTTTGCCGTACTCAACGACTACCTTCCCGGCCGGACGATGGTCCAGAGCGGGTTCGTCTTCGCCAGCATCACGTGGACGGGCTTTCTCGTCGCCTTCTATACCAGCCAGGCCGGGCTGGCGCTCGTGCTCTATCTCCTGTTGACGCTTTTGGCCCACTGGGCGTATGGGGTCGTGCTCGGTCTCGTGTTCGGACTCATCGCCCGACGAACGAAGGTCCTGTTCGTCTCGACGAACACGATGAGCGTGAGCGAGGAGGCCTGAAGACCGACTCCCACGGCGAAACACGGCGCTTTTATCCGCCCGTCCGGTAGCGCGGCCATGAGCTACGAGGAAGACGACGAGGTAATCCTGCACGACGAGCACAGCGAGTACGACGGCGAGACGGGGACGGTGACGCAGGTGATGGAGACGATGTTCGGCGACGCGACCTACACCGTGAGTTTCGAGGACGGACAGGAGTCGGGCGTCCCCGAGGACTCCCTCGAAGCGCAGGAGTAAGGCGTTTGGTTTCCGAGCGCGTAGCGAACCCATGAGTGGGGTTCCCTTCCATTACATCGACCTGCGGACCTTCTGCTACGGGACCGAGGACGAGGCGCGCGTCGAGGGCGCACTCAGAACCTTCCTCCCCGAGGCGTTCGAAATCGGACGCGTCGAAAACGAGGGCCACCACGGCGACCGCATCGTCGTGCTCTCCGCCCGGGTCGAGAACGCCGACGACGTTCGTCACGTCCTCGATGAACTCGCCACCATCGACCTCGACGAGATACGGACCGAACTCGAAGAGCGCGTCGACGAGAACTGCTCACTATTCCTCCGCCTCGACAAGCAGGCGGCCTACGGGGGGAGAGTCGAGCGTGGCCCGGGCCTCGAACTCCGCGCGAAGGTCGAGGCCTATCCCGCGAAGAAGGAGGCCGCCGTCGAGAACGCCGCCACCGCGCTCGAATCACGGGCGTAACATGGACACGTATGATGGTGTTCGTGCATATCCCGACGGCGAGAGCACCGCTGCACGGCTCGCGCTGACGGCGGCGGAATACGACCTCTCCGGCATCGTCGTCCGCAACGCGCCCGCTGCGCTCGACGGCGGACCGGACAGGAGCGAGATCGCCGAGGAGTACGGCATCGACGTCGTGGATGCGGTCGAAATCAGTGATGAAAGTCCATCGGCGGCGAGCGCGCGGGTCAAGGAGTGCCGCGAGAAGCACACGCTGGTCGCCGTCCAGGGGTCTGAGTCGCTGAATCGCTTCGCTTGCGAGGAGCCGCGCGTCGACGTGCTTGCCCAGCCGATGGCGAACGGCGACGTCAATCACGTCCTAGCGCGTGCGGCGAAGCGAAACGGCGTGCGCTTGGAGTTCGATTTCGGGCGCGTTCTCCGGCAGAGCGGCGGCCGGCGCGTGCAGGCGCTTTCCGACCTCCGGAAACTCCGCGAGATCGTCTCCTACTACGACACACCGTACGTGGTGAGCGCCACTCCTGAGAGCCATCTCGAAGTGCGCACACCGCGCGAGCTGCTCGCGCTCGGCGAGACCATCGGCTTCGACCGCGAGGGAGTCATAGGGGGTCTCGCCGAGTGGGGTCGCCTCGCCGCACGGAATCGCGAGCGCCTAAGCGAGTCGTTCATTGCGCCGGGCGTCCACAAAGGACGGTATGAAGAAGACGATTGAGGAACACGCCGCACGCTTCGACGACCACGCCGCCGACTACGACGAGCACCAGAGTAGTCCCGAATATCGGTCGTGTGCATCGCTGGTCGTCGAACACGCCATGCCCGACCCCGACGATACCATCCTCGACCTCGGCACCGGGACCGGAGCCATCGCGCTCGCGCTCGCAGCCAATGCAGAGCGCGTCCTCGGCCGAGACATCTCGGAGGGGATGCTGGACGAAGCCCGGACGAAGGCCGACGAGGCGGGCATCGAAAATATCGAGTTCGAGGAAGGTAGTTTCAGGGAACCCAACGTTTCGGAACCCGTCGATATCGTGGTCTCGAACTTCGCGATGCACCACCTCGGGAACGACCAAAAGCGAGAGGCAATCGAGACCATCGCCGACCTCGGCCCTCGGAAGTTCGTACTGGGCGACGTGATGTTCTTCGACAAGCCGAACTCCGACGAGCCGTTTTACTCGCCCGAGGTCGACGACCCTGCTACGGTGGGAGCACTCGCGGATGCGCTGACGGATGCGGGCTTCTCACTCACCGCGGTCGAGCGCGTCCACGAACAGGTCGGGGTGCTGGTCGCCGAGCGCGCCGACGACGACAGCGATGGGACAGGCGAACGGGAATGAAACACCTCCCGAAACACCTCCGACCGCGACGACGGTATCTCGCGGTCGAAATCGAGTCGTGGCCGGGTGCCGATTTCGGCAAGCGTGACCTCCAGCGCGAGTGCTGGTACGCCGCTCAGAACCTGTTGGGCGACCCCGGTAGCGCCGACGCTGACCTCTCGGTCATCGACTTCGAGGTGGGCGACGGTGCAGGGATGGCCATCGTCCGGGTGCGGCGCGGCGAGGTCGAGCGAGCACGGGCGGCGCTCGCCTGTATCGACGCCGTTGGGGATGCACCGGTCGGTCTCAGAGTGTTGGGTGTGAGCGGGACGATACGTGCGTGTGAAGAAAGGTATAAAGGTCGCGCGACCCGAGAATCCCTCGAGAGAAACGTCGCGTTCGCGGACGCACGACGGCCCGCGGCCGTGCGGGGCGACCGGGTCGACGCAGACTCCGAGAGTGGGTTCGTGGGGGCGACAGCACTCGATATCTAAAACTATGCAGGGACAAGCCCAACAGCAGGCCTACGACCGCGGAATCACCATCTTCTCGCCGGACGGGCGGCTCTACCAGGTCGAGTACGCCCGCGAGGCCGTCAAACGTGGTACCGCGAGCATCGGCGTCAAGACCGACGACGGCGTCGTCTTCGCCGTCGACAAGCGCTTCCGCTCGCCGCTGATGGAACGCGAGAGCGTCGAGAAGATGCACAAGGCCGACGACCACATCGGCATCGCTTCGGCCGGACACGTCGCCGACGCCCGCCAGCTCATCGACTTCGCGCGCCGACAGGCCCAGGTCGAGCAGCTCAGATACGGCGAACCCATCGGCGTCGAGACCGTCACCAAGGAGGTCACCGACCACATCCAGCAGTACACGCAGGTCGGCGGCGCACGCCCCTTCGGTGTGGCGCTCATCATCGGCGGCATCGAGGACGGCGAGCCGCGACTGTTCGAGACCGACCCGTCGGGAACCTCTTCGGAATGGCAGGCGCTCGCCATCGGCTCCGGCCGCAGCGAGATGATTGATTACTTGGAGGAGAACTATCAGGAATCGATGGACCTTCAGGGTGGTATCGGACTCGCCCTCAAGACGCTCGCCGAATCCGTCGACGGCGGTCTCACGCCGGAAGGCATCGGCGTCGCAACCATCGACGTCGAGACCGAACGGTTCGAGGAGATCGGCGACGACGAACTCGATTCGTATCTCGACGAGTACGACCTCTTCGACGCCGACGACGCGGACGAACCCGAGGAGTAACGCCACAGGTACTCGCGCGATTTTCGCCGATGGGAAACGACTTGTAGCTTCGACTCCCACGACTGGGCATGATATCGCTTGACGAGGCGGTGACGGCACGCCTCGAATCACACGGGGCGCGCTTCGAGGTACTCGTCGACCCCGATGCGGCGCTGGCCATCGACCGCGGCGAGTTCGAGGGCGACCTCGAAGACGTCATCGCCGCCGAGGACGTCTTCGAGGACGCTTCCCGCGGGGACCGTCCAGCAGAGTCGGATATCGAGGAGGTGTTCGGCACGACCGAACCCTTAGAGATAATCCCCGAGGTCATCCGCGAGGGTGAGATCCAGATCACCGCCGAGCAGCGCCGCGAGATGCAAGACCAAAAGCGCAAACAGCTCATCAACACCATCGCGCGCAACGCCGTCAACCCCCAGATGGACGGCGCGCCCCATCCACCCGACCGCATCGAATCCGCACTGGACGAGACGGATTTCCGCATCGACGCGATGGAGCCGGTCGAGAGCCAGATCGACGACGCGCTCGATGCGCTTCGTCCTGTGATTCCCATCCGCTTCGAGGAAGTGACGATGGCCGCCCAGATTCCCGCCGAGCACGCCGGCAGCGCACAGGCTCAGATTCGCCAGTTTGGCGATCTCATCAGGGAGGAGTGGCAGAACGACGGCTCGTGGATCGGCGTCGTCGAGTTCCCGGCCGGCCTGCAAAACGACTTCTACGAACTCGTCAGCGAACAGTCCGAAGGCGAGGGGGAGACGAAGAAAATCCGGGATGAAGAAGACATTCGCACCCGGTGAACCGGCCACCGAAGGCAGCACGCTCTTGTCGGTACCGCGTGAGAACTCGTCATGTCGAACCAAACGGCAGCGACGAACAGCGCTGAAGCGCCGGGACGACCCCGAAGTGTCGGCTAATGGCGCGAGGCTCGTGGATTTGCCTGCTGGCCATCATCGCCCTCCTCACGACCAGCGGCTGTCTCGCCACCGACCCGGCCGTTGAGATGAATACGATGGATTCCGTGGTGTTCGCGGGTGTGTCCACGAGCGGGTCGGTGGCAACCGGGCAGGTGAGCACGGAGGTGAGCCTCACGCCGAATGCGACGACCGACGAGGGCGTCAATCGGCTTCTCGTCATCGCTCCGAGCGGCGAGACGTTCCATCGAACCGCGCTCGACAGCGGACAATCGACCGCTACCGTCCTCCTGCCGCCGGATGGGTCCGCGACCGTCGTTGCCG
>CAZJHA010000117.1:0-6896 GCA_964545755.1 uncultured Halobacteriales archaeon
GCTGGCTGTCGCCATCAGCGTCGCCCCCGGCTTTTCTCGGCGTCGGCCTGTTCACTCTCGGAGTCGGCGACCTCCTCGGCGGCCGCCGTGATGTTGTACTGGGTCGCCCAGCGGTAGCCCTTGTTCGTCGTGCCGCCGAATTTCGCACCCTCCTCGTCCACCTCGCTGATCTCGTCGTGGGGCACGACCCAGATGCTATGAGTGGGTTTCCGGCGTGCGTGTTGGATCTGGGCGAACATGAGTGCCATCTCGCGGTCCGGTGCGTGGACGTTCCCACAGTGGGTGTGATACTTCCCGGCCCCCTCTTGACGGAAGACTTCCCAGATCATGCTTGTTCTCCCATCAGTCGGCCGCCTGTGGTGTGTGGCCGCTCGTAGTGGCTTCGTACTCGTCGAGCGTCTCGCGGACCCACTCCACCGCGTCGTGGGCACGCTTGCGCGAGTCGATCTGTTCGCGACCGGGGTCGTACTCGTTTTTGGCGATCTGGAAGAACTCCTCCCAGTCGAGTTCGTCCTCGGCGACCTGATAGTTCCCGTTTTCGTCCTTCTCGACGGTCGGCGTGTCGGGGATCTCCAGCCCGTATTTTTCGGCCTTCGGGAGGTACTGGTTGAGAAAGGACTCCCGGAGTTCGTCGTTGGTCATCTGTTTCAACCCGACCTCGGCGGCGAAGCCGTGGTGGGTCGATTTGTCATCCGTGGGGCCGAAAAACTGGATGATGCGTGGCCACCACGTCTCGAAGGCGTCTTGGACCATCTCCTGTTCTCGTTTCGAGCCGGTGGCGAGTTCCTTCAGAATGCTCTCGCCGTGTTTGATGTGAAAGCCCTCCTCGAAGCACACCTTGTCCATCGCGTGGGCGTAGGGCTCCCAGCTGGTTCGTTTGAGAGTCGCCTGCCGGCGCATCGCCGCGCCGTCGACGAAGAAGGCGATCATCGGCGTCTCGACCCACGAGTCCATCGGGTAGTGAAAACAGTTCAGGAACTTCCCTTCGCCGTTTGCGAGTTCGTCGAGCATCTGCCCGCGCGTCTTGATGCCAAGCGACTCGGCGGCCCGATAGAGCAGCTGCCCGTGGCCGAGTTCGTCCTGGGTCTTCGCCGAATAGGCCAACTTCCTGTCCAGACTCGGCGCTTCACGGATGAACGGGCGTTCGAGATATGCGCCCATGATCTCGGAGTTCGCGTGGAACTGGATCATCCGCGTCGCCGCCTCGCGGTATTCTCTGGGCATGTCGTCGTTCGGACCGAACTGTCGCGGCCCGGCACGTTCCTTGACGGTTTCGAGGTCCATTGGTACACCCTCACATTGGCCCGCCGACATCATAGGCATTCACACGTTCATGGACGGGGTTTATATACTGACGACGACAACGCCGCTCGTGATAGACGAGTGTCTCGTCGTCGAGTTCCGGGTGCGCGACGACGACTGTCCGCTGGCCGACGCCACCCACATCGCAGGTATCGAAATCGATGCCCAGCCGCCACAGCTACGCGCCGACGGATACGCCCTACTGAGTTTTACCGCACCCGAATCGGAAGCGTTCGCCGCGGCGCTCGACGACGACGAGCGCATCCGTTATCTTCACTTTTCGAGAAGCGATGGCCGACAGAACGGCCGCTGTCTCTCGAAACAGCCCTGCATCGTCCACGACCTCGTGAGTGCGGGTCTCATCGTCGAGTCGCTGCGCTATCAGGCGGGCAGCGTGACCGTCACCGGCGCGGTCGTCGGCCACGAGGTGCTCAGGGGCGTGTTGAACACCGCCGGCGAGACCGTCGGCGTTTCGCTCGAACGGGCGTATCCGCTCCAGAGCGACGACGAAGGGACCGTCGCCCAGCGCTGGAACGTGACGCCCCGACAGGAAGCGGCACTCAAAGCGGCCGTCGCACATGGATATTTCACCGTCCCTCGGGAAGCTACCGCCGCGGAGGTCGCCGCTTCCCTCGACATCAGCAAGTCGGCGTTCATCGAGCGCCTCCACCGCGGCCAGCACGCACTCTTTTCGCAGCTGTTCGCCTGATACTGTCGGCCAGAGATCGATGAACAGCCACAGTCGGAAGGCTACAGGACTGCGACCGATTTCTCCACGCACGGAGGTCTGACCGACAGTATGATTACCGGTGGTCGAACACGCGCTTGACCTTCCCGACCTCGGTACGCTCGATTGTACCCGGTTCGACCACGTCGATGCTGTCGGGCGAGACGTTCAACTGGTCGTCGAGTCGTTCGTCGATGGCCGCACGGAGTGCCTCCGGGATGGTTTCGGACCGTTCGTGTGGCTCGACGGTGATGTCCATCGTATCGAGGCTGTCCTCGCGGCGCAGGTCGATGCGGTAGTGCGGAGCCACGTCGTCGATGCCGACCATGATCTCCTCGATCTGGCTCGCATAGACGTTGACGCCGCGGACGATGAGCAGGTCGTCGGTCCGGCCGGTGATGTTGCCCATCCGGACGGCGGTGCGCCCACACTCACAGTCGTCCTCGTAGAGACGAGTGATGTCACCCGTTCGGTAGCGGAGTATCGGCTGGGCCTCCTTGGTGAGTGTCGTCAGCACCAACTCGCCCGTCTCGCTGGGCGGGAGGGATTCGCCGGTGTCGGGGTCGATGATTTCGGGATAGAAGTGGTCCTCCCAGACGTGCAGTCCGTCCTGTGCTTCCGCACACTCCATCGCCACGCCCGGACCCATGATCTCGGAGAGTCCGTAGATGTCGATGGCGGTCACGTCGAGGGCCGCCTCGATCTCCTCGCGCATCGGGTCGGTGAACGGTTCCGCACCGATGACGACGGTCTCGAAGGGGAGTTCGCGCGGGTCGAGACCCTGCTCTTCGGCACAATCGGCGAGATACAGACAGTACGAGGGCGTACACGACAGCGCGTCGCTTTCCATGTCTTGGGCCATCGTGAGCTGGCGGGCAGTGTTCCCGCCACCCATCGGCACGACCGTCGCGCCGAGGCGTTCGATACCGTCGTGGAGTCCAAGTCCTCCAGTAAAGAGTCCGTAGCCGTAGGCATTTTGAACGGTGTCGCCCGGCTCGACCCCCGCGGCGTCGAGCGAGCGCGCCACGACCGCCGCCCAGCGTTCGAGGTCTTCGTCGGTGTAGCCGACGACTTTCGGTTTGCCGGTCGTCCCCGAGGAGGCGTGAATCCGGATGATGTCCTCGTCGGCGACCGCGAACAGCCCGTCCGGATACTCCTCGCGAAAGGCCGTCTTGGTCGTCATTGGCAGTTTCCCGATGTCGTCGATGCCGTCGATGTCGCCGGGCGAGACGCCGTGGTCGTCGAGCAGCTCGCGATAGAAGGGAACGTTCTCGTAGGCGTGTTCGACCGTCTCGACGAGGCGCTCGTCCTGTCGTGCGGTGAGTTCCGCGCGGCCCAGCTCCGGCGCGATGGGAACCGTCATGACCCACCGGCCGCCCATCGACACGCTCGCCCGTCGCGTGTGGTCGTCCTGTATCTCGTGTCGAGCAGTAGCATGCCCGTCGGTGGGCGACGCGAGCTGATATAGATTTCCCCGCATATGGGGCGGGTTTATGAATTACAGAACGGTACGCAAGTTTCAAACGCTGCGTGGGCGAAACTCCCTCCACGCGCGACGCACGCAGCGATTCGTTCGAACCTACCGTGGTCGGTCCGTTTGCTATGGCTGAGCGCCGCGCGAGTGACCACCATGAGAAACCGACTATCGACGCGACTCGGAACCAATCGGTCGCCGACGGTGCTCGTCATCTTCGCGAGCACGCTCGTGAGCGTGATGGGTGTCTCGCTCATCAGCCCGGTGCTGCCGACGATTCAGTCGGCATGGAACGTCTCGGCCGGTCAGGCGAGCCTCCTCATCTCCGCGTTCACCTTTCCGGGCATCGTCCTGACCCCCTTCGTGGGACTCGTCTCCGACCGCATCGGGCGCAAGCGGGTGCTCGTCCCCTCGCTGTTCGTCTTCGGCGTCAGCGGCGTCGCGGTCGTCTTCATCTCGGGTTTCACGACCGTCCTCGCCCTCCGAGTCCTCCAAGGTACCGCCGGCAGCGCCATCATGAGCCTCACCGTCACCTTGCTGGGCGATATCTTCACCGGCGAACAACGGAGCCGGTTCATCGGACTGAACGCCGCGATTCTCGCCATCGGCGCGGCCGGCTACCCCCTACTGGGTGGTGGGCTCGCACTCGTTTCGTGGACCGTCCCGTTCGTCTGCTTCGCGCTCGCACTCCTCGTCGCGGTCGCCGGCTCGGCGATTCTGCCCGACCCCGAGGGCGAATCGGGGTCGACCGGTCTTTCGTACTTCATCGATGCGGCGCGAGCAGTGCCGACCCGAACCGCACTCGCGCTCTATACGGCGATTTTCGGCATCTTCCTCATCCTGTACGGCGCACAGCTCACGGTGGTCCCGTTCGTGCTCGATGACTCCTACGGACTGTCCTCGGGCGCTATCGGACTGCTGCTCGGCCTGCCGGCGGTGACGATGGGGATAACGTCTTCCCAGTCCTCGCGGCTGCTCGGCCATCTCTCGCCGCTACGGCTCATCGCGCTCGGCTTCCTCACCTATGGAATAGGACTCAGCATCGTCGCGGTCACCGACTCGATTTTCGTCTTCGCGGGCGCGCTCTTCCTCTTCGGCATCGGGCAGGGCTTCGCCGAACCCATCACCGACACGGCGCTGAACGCGCTCACGCCGGACGCCTTTCGTGGGGGTATCATGAGCATCCGGACGAGCATCCTCCAGCTGGGCACCACCGTCGGCCCACCGCTGTTCGTCGGCGTCGCCTCACTGGTCGGCTACACCGAGACGCTGCTCGTCGCGGGCGTGGCTGCCGTCGCCATCGGCGTCGCCGGCATCGGATTCCTCGCACTCTTCGGCAGCGAGCGGGCCGCGACCGCCTCGAGCGGCTGAAAACCATGAACGCCGCTGACTACTCGTAGACCCACGTCGCCGCGTCGTGGTCCCAGTCGAGGAGTTCCTCGTCGTCGAAGAAGAGGTCGATCTCGCGCTCGTTCGCCCCCTCGTCCTCGTGGTCCGAACCGTGGACGAGGTTGTGACCGAGGTCGTTGCCGAGGTCGCCCCGAATCGTTCCGGGGGCGGCCTCACGTGCATCGGTCGCACCCATCAGCCGGCGGACCTGTCGGGTGGCGTCGTCGCCCTCCCAGACCATCGCAAAGACTGGTCCAGAAGTGATGAACTCCACGAGCCCATCGAAGAAGGGCTTGTCCTCGTGTTCGCCGTAGTGTTCGTGGGCGAGTTCCTCGTCGATACGCATGAACTTCCCGGCGACCATCTTCAGCCCCTTGCCTTCGAGCCGGGAGACGATCTCACCGACCATCCCGCGCTGGACGGCATCGGGCTTGGCCATCACGAACGTTCGCTCGTCGTGGTGGCTCACTGTTCGTCCTCGTCGTCTTCGTCATCGGTCTCACGGGTCGTCTCCTCGCCGACGTTCGCTTCGGCCTCGCTCTCGTCGACGTCAGGGACGTCCTGGTCTTCGGTGATATCGGGGTCCGAGCCGCCGGCGCCCCGGCCTTCGACCTCGTCGAGTTCGTCGGTGTCGGCCGTGGCGTCCTCGTCGACGCGGTCGTCGGTTGCGGCCGCCGGCTCACCCGAGCGCGACCCAGTATCGCCGGCCGCCGCCGCGACCGCCTCGGCCTCGCTTTCACCCGGAGCGGTATCTACCTCCTCGGCGATGGTTTCGTCCTCTTCGCTCGGCGGTTCGGCGGCGACCTGTTCGGCTTCGTCAGGTGTCCCCGCACGGCTGTCGCCGATGCGCCGGCCTTCGGCGGTCCATTCGAGGTCCCGGGAGGCCCGCCCGAGGTCGGCGTTGTTCTCACATTTCGACGAGCAGTAGTGGACGACCTCGCCGTCGACGTGGACGAACATCGTCCCCGTGCCGGGTTCGATGTCCGACCCACAGTAATCACACGACTGGGAGTCGACCATCAGCGACCCCCTATCGCGTCGGCCTCGCGGGCGGTCTCCCTGAGCTGGAGCACGTCGCCCACCCGAACAGGCCCGAGGCAGTTGCGCGTGATGATGCGTCCACGGTTCTCACCCTCCTGAATCCGACAGTTGACCTGCATCGCCTCGCCGTGCATCCCGGTCTTGCCGACGACCTCGATGACCTCGGCGGGCGTGGAGTCAGTTCCTTCGGCGCTCATCGTCCTATCGGAGGTCCTCGACAGTGCTGGTGATCTCTTCGACATCGTCGTCGGCGTCGCCGGCGTCCACGATGGCCGCGGCGGCGCTGCCGACTTCGAGACCCGCGGCGTGGCCGACGTCGTCTTGGGTCTCGACGAAGACGAACGGAATCTCCTTCTCGTCGGCGAGTTCGGGTAGGTGCATGACGATCTCTTCCGGGCTGACGTCCTCGGCGATGTAGACGAGGGATGCGTTTCCGCGCTCGACGGCCTTTGTCGTCTCGTTGGTGCCTTTCTTTACCGTTCCAGTGTCCCGGGCGACTTCGAGCGCCTCGATGGCGTCGTCCTCCAAGTCCGCCGGAACGTCGTAGGTGACATAGACTGACATTGTGTGGTCCTCCTGTGCGCGAGTTCTGTCTCCCCCGCCATATGAGTTCCTGAGGCTGGGAGCTTCACAACCCCGCACAGGCTGTAGCCAGCGGTAGCGTAGCCCGGCATAAAAGCGCTTTCAAACCGCTCACGCCGTGAGAGGCGAGCGCACGACTCGCCCGACACAGTGACACAAGATTTTTGCCAGTATCTGTTCGAATCATACAGTATCGATGGCAACGCGAACCGATGGAATGTCCGCGTTCGTAAGCAGTGCCGTTCGGCACAGTTTCTTCGTCGTTCTGTGGGCAGTTTGGGCGGTACTGACCGCCAACGAGTTCGTCGGGGATGCGTTCGGGTTGCCACTATCGGTAGTTCCCATCGCGTCGGCATAGCAGGATGATTTGGACACGAGATA
>CAZJHA010000118.1:0-6886 GCA_964545755.1 uncultured Halobacteriales archaeon
ACGGGCTGGCCCGGCTCGAACGCTCGGTCCTGTCGGGCGTAGCCCATGTAGGGAACCACAGTAGTGACCTCGCGTGCCCCGGCCTCGCGGACGGCGTCCTGAAGCTGGAGCGCCTCGATGTGGGCGTCAGTGGTCGCCGTCGCACAGATGACGATTGCGCGCTCGGCGTCGAAATTTGGGACCGAAATCTGCAGCTCGCCGTCGGGAAATCGTTCATGAGATATCTCGGCGAGCGGCTCGTCGAGCGCCGTCGCGAGCGCGCCCGCAAGCGATTGGGAGACCGAGGCGCTGACGATCATGTGTGTTCCTGTGACGGCCAGTTAAACGGATTTTCGGTCCGTCGCGACGAGCGCGTGTGGCTCGCCGACGCCGAGGGGATGGTCGCGCCAATCGTCGTCGGTCTCGACGAGCAGGGTTCCGTCCCTCGTGACGGCATAGACCTTCTCGGCGTACGCGACGGCAGCGACCGATTTTTCCATCCCGACGGGTCGCCACTCGCCGTCGTGGGCGTAGAAGTCGTTCATCGTTGCGGCGTGCGCTCGCTCAGTGTTGGCGCTCACCATCGTGAAATCGCCGTCGAGGTCGTCCAACCAGCCGTTGCCGAGGCGGTAGAGACCCGTCTCGGTCGCGGCCCGTGGGATGCCTTCGGTGGCGACATCGCGGACCGCGTCGAGACCCGCGTACTGGAGGCCGCCGTTCGTAAGTCGATAGACGCCGCCGTCCGTGCCGAGCAGGTCGCCGTCGATGGCTCGCACGGCTTCGACGGTGCCTACGTTCTGCCACGCGCTGTCGATGCGGCGCGCGACGGTTCCATCGGGAGCGGCGGCGACGAGTTCGTCGTCGAATCCGACCGCCGTCGCCGGGCCGAACTCGGTGGGTTCGAATGACTCGCCGACCAGCACGTCCTCGTCGGTGGCGACGGCCAATTTTCTGCCGATGGCGCAATCGCGTGCGGGGCGGCGGTCGCGGAGTTCTATCTCGCCCACGCGCTCGCCGGCGACCGCGACGCGGGTGAGACCGATGCCGCTGGCGACGAACAGCGCCGTCGGCTCGGTGTTCGCGCCGTGGACGCGCTTCTCGTCGATGCTGCTCATACGCGGATGCGCACGCCGAACGGCGAAAGCGTTCCGGCGCGGCTGTGCCGTGCGGTGCGGCGGCAGGGTGGTCGCGGTGCGGTAGTTGCGGTCCCTGGCGGATGAAGGGCGAGGCGCACGAACGAGCGAAGCGAGTGAGCAGCGTCCATCGGGAGCGTGCGTCGAGGGCTTCTGCGGTGCTGTGCGGTCGGTGGAGAGCAGCGGCAGCCGAGCGAATGAAATGAGCGCGGTTCACCGTGAGTGAGCGAAGCGAACGAGCGGGAGTTTTTGATCCAAATTTTTGCAAGGGGTTGAGCACGCCTCCGGCGCGCGATTCCCCGCAGCAAAAAGGTGGGTCGGAAGCGATTTGTGAGTTGGGTCCAACGGTCACTCGAATGCAACTGTTCGGGTCGAGTGGGGTTCGCGGGGTCGCAAACGAGGAGGTGACGCCGGAGTTCTGCCTGCAGATGGGACTGGCCGTCGGCACGACCGTCGAGGGTCGGGTTGCCATCGGACGAGACACGCGGGCGACGGGTGCGATGCTCGCCGACGCGACGGCGAGCGGTCTCGCGAGCGCCGGCAACGACGTCGACAGAGTGGGCGTGCTGCCGACGCCGGCCCTCCAGTCCTATGCCGAGCGCGAGGACGTCCCGGCGGTGATGATAACCGCCTCGCACAACCCGCCCCAGTACAACGGCATCAAGCTCATCGGTTCCGATGGCATCGAGTTCGGCGTCGAGCGCTCCGAGTATATCGAGGAACTCCTTGAGACGGAGGCGTTCGAGCGCGCCCGCTGGGACGAGACGGGAAGCTCCCGACGGGTTGCGAGCGCACGCCGTGAGTATATCGAGGAGGTCATCGATGCTGTCGACCGCGAGCGCATCAGCGATGCCGACCTCACCGTGGCGCTTGACCCCGGTCACGGTGCGGGCGCGCTGACGAGTCCAGACCTCTTCAGGGAGTTGGGCTGTGAGGTCCATACGGTCAACGCCCAGCGCGACGGGAGCTTTCCGGGTCGGGACCCCGAGCCGATACCCGCAAACCTCACTGCCCTCGGACGATTGGTGCGGGCGACCGACGCCGATGTCGGCATCGCTCATGATGGCGACGCCGACCGAGCTATCTTCTTCGACGAACAGGGCCAATACATCGAAGGTGACGCGACGCTCGCGGCGCTCGCGGCCCCGACGCTTGAAGCGGGCGAGACGACGGTGTCGGCGGTGACGGTCTCCCAGCGCCTCGTCGACGTGGCCGAGCGGGCGGATGCGAGCCTCGAACTCACGCCGGTCGGGAGCACGCGCATCATCTCGCGGGTGCGCGACCTCCAGGATGAGGGGATTTCGGTGCCCATCGCCGGCGAGGGCAACGGTGGCGTGCTCTTTCCCGAGTACCGCCTCGCCCGCGACGGCGCGTACACCGCCGCCAGATTCCTCGAACTCATCACTGAAACGTCGGCGAGCGCGGTCGTCGGCGACGTCGGCGGCTATCACAACGTACGGACGACCGTCGAGTACGGGAGCGACGCCGACCGCGAGGCGCTGCTCGCAGCGGCTGAAGCGTACGCCGACGAGAGCGATGGCGAGTTGAACGACATCGATGGCTACCGTCTCGACGTCGGCGACGGCTGGGTGCTCGTCCGCGAGAGCGGGACCGAACCGCTCGTACGAGTCTATACCGAGGCGCGCACCGAAGCGCGTGCCCACGAACTCGCCGACGGCATCCGCGACCGGCTCGACCGCGCGCCCGATTAGGGACCGGGATGAGCCGACAGCGCCTCGGCGAGGCGATCGCGGTCGTTTCTGGCGGCTGTGAGGTCTGTCCCGACCGTCCCTTCGGCGAGGCGCTCGCGGTCGCGTTCGGAGAGTTCGTCGCGGGCCGTCGCCGCGCGGTGGAGGCGTTCGTAGCGCTCGCTCCGAGCGAACGTTCGGAGTTCGTGGAGCCGTTGCACCACCTCGTCGGACGCGAATCGCCCGACGACCGCGACCAGCTCGCG
Organism: uncultured Halobacteriales archaeon; assembly: GCA_964545755.1. Lineage (GTDB taxonomy): Archaea > Halobacteriota > Halobacteria > Halobacteriales > Halococcaceae > Halococcus. The sequence continues at coordinate 3,067 of CAZJHA010000118.1, forward strand.
CAGCAGGAAGCGACATTCCGGGGCGGACGGCGGTGGCCAGTCGATTTCGAGCGCCGTCGCGTCGAGACCGTCGAGATAGCTCCGATGGACGGCGACGTTCTTCCGGAGTCGTTCGGGCTCGTCGACGTAGTGGGCGAGCTTCGACGGCGAGTAGTCGGCGTAGTCGAGCAGTCGAGTGAGCGGTTCGGTGCCTACGGGACTGGTCTCGACGTACTCGCGGAGGTCCTCGGGCGGTGGACGGAACGGCACGAGCGGGTACTGTTCGGTGCGTTCGACGAACTCGATGACCTCGCGCGCGCTCGCTTCCCCGCGGAAGCGCTGAAACGCTTCCGCGACTGCTTCGTTGTAGCCTTCGACCATCTCACGGAGGTCCCCGACCGGCGCGTCGAGGTCGATATCGGCGAGCGCGCTGAGGCGCTCCAACTCGGCGATGTCGTCAGCGAGGTCGTCGCGGCGGGCGACGACGCGCCGGCGGACCTCCCGGTAGTGCTCGCGGCGTTGCTCGCGTTCGTCGAGTAGTTCGACACGTTCGGCGACCGGCGCGAGCGCCTCGCGGGCGGCGGTGAAGTCACTCGATGAGAGGCGGCGCTTGTCGAAGCGGTCGTTCGCGTCCTCGAAGGCCGACCGCAGGGGCATGTCCCCGTCGAGCGATTCGACGAGTTCGGCAAACGACTCCTGAAACCGAATGAACGCCTCGAAATCGCCCGTGCCGGTGGCGCGGTCTTCGTACTGTTCGAGCAGTGTCCTCGCACGGTCGTGGGCGTCGGCGAGCGCTTCGAGGTCGCTTTCGCCGTGTTCGGCGATGCGCTGGTCGACTTCCTCGTATGCTTTGTGTGTCGCAGCCAGTTCGGCCGCGAGGTCCTCGGCGCGCTCAGTCATACACCGCGTCGGGGTCGAAGACGCGCTCGCCGACGGTCTCGCCGTCGAGCGTGCGGTAGAAACAACTCTCGTAGCCGGTGTGGCAGGCCCCGCCCTCCTGTGTGACGCGATAGAGGAGCGCATCGCCGTCGCAATCGACCCTGACCTCTTCGACGTGTTGGACGTGGCCGCTCGATTGCCCTTTCTGCCAGAGTTCGTCGCGGCTCCGGGAGTGGTAGTGGGCCAGACCGGTCTCGCGGGTGTGTTCGAGCGCTTCCGGCGAGGCGTGGGCGACCATCAACACCTGCTCGGAAGCGGCGTCCTGTGCGACGACCGTCACCAACCCCGTCTCGCCGAAATCGAGGCCCGTGGCGGCCGATTCCGTCCGGCTCATGGCCCGAGATGGCCGCCTCGCGCGCATAGGCCTTTTGCGTTGGGAGCGGCAACGCTTTTCGCCTGCGCGAAAACTGCGGGTGGTGAAGCCTCTGTGCGAACGGTGGTCGGCCGACGGTTCTCGCCGGTGGCTGAGGTGGCTCAGTCGTCGCCCGGCTCACCCCCGTCGGCGACGGCCGTACCCGCCTCGCCACGGACGTTGCGCACGTTGGTGACACCGAGATAGAGCAGTCCGATTGTCAGCCCGACCAGCACTACCGCCACCACGCTTTGCAGCACGAGCGAGACGGCCGCGACCGCGCCGCCGGCCTCGCCGGCGAGGATCGTCGTCGGGTTGCGCACGACACCGATCCACAGCAACGCGACGATCGTGACGCCAATCATGAACACCAGCGGCACGCCCGTGCTGATGAGCTGTTTGTTGTCGCTCCAGTTGGCGAGCCAAACCGTCGCCACCAATAGCGCGAGCGCCGCGAGCGTCTGGTTCGCACCCCCGAAGAGCGGCCAGATGTTCTCCCACGTGCCGCTGGCGACGAGCGCGTAGCCGCCGACCGAGAGAATCCCCGTACTGACGTAGCGATTGACCGCCAGTTCTTGAGTGCTCGTCTCCGGCGTGCCGACGATCTCTTCAAGCATATAGCGGCCGAGCCGCGCCGCCGTGTCGGTGCTCGTCAGCAGGAAGCTCGCAAAGACCAGTCCGATAAAGGCCGCCGCCGCGAGCATCGGAATCCCGAGGGCGGTCAGCAACGCACCGCCGCCGGCCGGGAAGGTGACCAGTGCCGCATCGAGTGACCCCGTGGAGGTGGCGATGATCGACACCGCGATGACTGCCGTCACCGCGAGTAGCCCCTCGCCGAGCATCGCACCGTAGCCGATGGGCCGGGCATCGCTCTCCTTGTCGAGTTGCTTGGCCGTCGTGCCCGACGAGACCAGCGAGTGGAAGCCGCTGATGGTCCCGCAGGCGATGGTGACGAACAGGAACGGGAAGATGGGACCCAGTGCGGGGTGGACGAAGCCGGTGAACGGCGCGATCTGTGTCGTGAGCGAACTCACCGTGACGTCGATGCCCGCCGCCGGCACCACGACGTCGACGGGGGTAAAGCCGATGACCGTGCCGACGATGACCGCGAGCAACATGCCGCCGACACCGGTGTAGAGCAGGCTCGACGTGAGGAAATCACGCGGCTGGAGCAACACCCAGACGGGAAGAACGCTCGCGGCGAAGGCATACAATACTGTGACGAGAATCCATGCGGCGACGTTCGCGTTGATGCTTCCCGCGAGCGGCAGCCAGTCGAGCGCGCTCCCGAACAGGACGATGGTTCCGGCGGGCAGGCCCTCGCGGGCGGCCAGCGCGATGGGGAATTCGAGACCGACCCACACGCCAGCGAACACCGCCGCGACGAACAGCACTGCCCCCGGCAGGAACGGGAGGTTGAACTGGTAGAGATAGACGCCGAACACCACCGCGAGCGCGATGTATATCACCGAGGCGGTCGCCGCCTGCGGGAACGCATCGAAGATGCTGCCGATGAGGAAGGCGAACGCCGCGATGACGAGGATAATAGTGAGGAAGGCAAACCACAGCAACATGTCCTTGCCGCGCTCGCCGACGTACTCGCCGATAATGTAGCCGATGGACTTGCCCTCGTGACGCATGCTTGAGGATAGCGACATGAAGTCGTGGACCGCGCCGAAGAGGGGATTGCCGATGGCGATCCAGAGGATCGCCGGCAGCCAGCCGAAGGCCGCCGCCGCGGTGATCGGCCCGGCGATGGGCGCACCGCCGGCGATTGACGAGTAGTGATGGCCGAGCAGTACCGACCGCTGTGAGGGGACGTACTCCTGACCGTCACGGTACTTGTGGGCCGGCGTCTCGCGGTCGTCGTCGATGTCGACGAACCGGGCGAGGTACCGCGAGTAGCCGACGTACCCAAGCGTGAACGTGACGAGCGCCAGGAGGACGAGCCAGAGTACCTGCATGGTATCAATCCGCATCGAACAATGGAAAACACCCACTTAAATGTTCGTCATGGTTCCGGCGGCAACTCGGTCGATAAAACCCTCAGGGAGCCGATTCGGCCGTGACCTCGATATCGAGTTCGGCGGCCACCTCCCCGAGGAGGTCGCCCTTGATCTCGGCGACGCGGGTCTCGATGGTCCCGAGCACCGGCGGGGCGAACTCCTCGTGGACCTGCCCGACGCGCTCGCGCTCGTTCGCACACCGCTCGCGGAGATAGCGCGCGCCCCGACCCTGCTCCTCGTCGTCGGGTTCGGGCGTCAGCCGGTTGATGAGCAGCCCGCCGACCGAAAGACCGTACTCGTCGAGGTCGTCGAGCGCACGAGCGGTCTCGCGCACCGAGAGTTCGTCGGGGTTCATAACGAGGAAGAAAGTCGCCCGCTCGCGGAGGGCGTGGCCGGCGAACTCGAACATCTCCTTTCGCTCGCGCAGGCGCTCGATGATGGGGTCGGTCTCGACCTGTCGGCGCGCCTCGCGCTCGCCGATGGCCGCCCGCTCGTAGAGGTCGATGCTCTCGGTGCGCTTGTCGATGAGGCGGTCGATCCAGTC
>CAZJHA010000119.1:0-6875 GCA_964545755.1 uncultured Halobacteriales archaeon
TCGTAACCCGTTGCCGGTTTACACGAGTTATTTGGGTCGCGCCCCCGACCCGAGGACATGGAGTTACTGGACGAGTCCATCGTTCCCGAACACGTCCGCGAGGTCAAACAGGATGCGCGCGAGTTCGCCGACGAACACATCGCGCCGAACGCCGAGGAGTATTTCAGAACCGGCGAGTATCCGTGGGACATCCTCGATGCCGGACAGGAGGCGGGACTGGTCGCCCAGGACATCAACGAAGACCTCGGCGGGCGCGACCTCGGACTTGAAGCGATGCTCGCCATCGCCGAGGAGTTCTACCGGGCGGATGCAGGTATCGCGCTCACTCTCCAACTGGCGAGTTTCGGCGCGGAGATCGTCGAGAAATATGGGAGTGAGGACCAACACGAGGAGTATCTGAGACCGGTCGCCGAATGTGAGCAAATCACGGGTCTGGCGGTCTCCGAGCCCCAGACCGGCAGCGACCTCGCCGGGATGACCGCCGCCGCCGAGAAAGACGGCGACGAGTGGGTTCTCAATGGCGAGAAATACTGGGTTGGCAACGCCGTCGAGGGCGACTGGCTCACCGTCTACGCCAAAACGGACGACTCCGACGACCGCTACTCGAACTTCTCGATGTTCATCGTTCCCACGGATGCACCGGGTTACGAGGCCGAACACATCCCCGAGAAGATGGGCTTTCGCGCCTCCAAACAGGGCCACATCTTCTTCGAGGACTGCCGCATCCCCGAGGAAAACATCATCGGTAACGAGGGCACCGGCTTCTACATGCTCGCGGATTTCTTCAATCATGGCCGCGTCGTCGTCGGCGGGCATGGATTGGGCCTCGCGGCGGCAGCCATCGAAGAGGCATGGGAGTTCGTCCACGACCGCGACGCCTTCGGCCGTGAGGTCAGCGAGTTTCAATCAGTCCAACACGACCTCGCCGACATGCTCATCGACTTCGAGCGCGCCCGCGCGCTCAACTGGCGCGCGGCCGAAAAAGTGGCGAATCAGGACAACGCGGGCTACTGGGCTGCGTTGGCGAAAGCGAACTCAACCGAGACCGCCGTCGACTGTGCCGAGAAAGGGATGCAACTCCACGGCGGGCGCTCGGTGTTGACCGAAAACCGCATCGCACGCGTCTACCGTGACTGCCGGATTCCCGTCATCTACGAGGGAGCCAACGCCGTCCAGCGCAACCTGATCTACAGTCAGCGCCAGTAGCTCGCACCGTCCGGATTGCACATCGCCACTCAGAGCAAAAAGACGCCGCCGCCGATCACCGCGAGCGCGCCGAGACCGACACACACCAGCCAGAACGAGACCCGTTCGACGAGGCGCATCAGCGCGTCGATGGTCAGGTAGCCGACGACCGCGCTCGTCAGGAGTGCAATAGCGGCCATCGCGGGCGAGATTGCCGGAATCCCGTCGCTGAGCGTCGTGACTACACCTGCGCCCAGCGCCGCCGGAATCGAGAGCAGAAACGAGAGGCGAAACGACGAGGGACCGTCGTGACCCCGCAGTAGCAGCGCGCTCGCGGTCGTGCCCGACCGGGAGACGCCCGGCAGAATCGCCAATCCCTGTAGCCCACCCACGAGCACCGCATCGAGGAGGTCCGGTGTCTCGCGCCGCCCGCCGCGCCCCTCGACCCCGCGCTGGAGTAGCCCCGTGACGACCAGCAGGCCCCCGATGAGCGCCACGAACGCCCCGCCCGCCAGTTGATTTACCAGTTCTTCCAGTACCAATAGTGCGGGCAATCCGACGATGCCGGTCGCGAGCGTGGCGACGACGAGAAACGTGAGTTCGGAGCGGTCGCGGTCGAACGCCCGGTGAGGTCGCCAGTCGGGAATCTCACCGAGCAGGCCGGCGACCTCCTCGCGGTAGTAGGCGAGTGCCGAGAGTGCGGTACCGGCATGAAGGAACAGCGACAGTTGGACGGCGACCGCCGGCGAGACGTTCTCGACCACCGTCAGATACAGCGTGATGTTTCCCTCGCTCGAAATCGGCAGCCACTCGAAGACACCCTGTAAAATTCCGATGATAAGCGCCAGCACGACCGAGCGGTCCATGTCCACCGGCCACGGCGGTCGAATAAAGGCGGTTCGATTGATTCGTCAGCCCGTTCCAGTGGAAAGACCGACACACGTATGTGGGACGACTACGTATAATGTCAGAAGATAGACGTGACGGCACTGCTCGCCGAGCGGTTCGAGACGACCGACAACGCCCTCCCGGTCCACGAGAGCGAGGTGCGGGTGTACGCCTTGACCGCGCTGTTGCTGACCACGCTGCTCGCCGTCTGCGTGCCCGTGGCCGCGGCAGCGAGCGGGTTCCCGACGCCGGCACTCGTCGCCGTCGCTGGCCTCTGTTACTTCGCCATCGTCCTCGTGAGCGGATACGTCCGTGCCGGTCTCGCAAGCGCCGCGGTCGTCCTCACGCTGTTTGACATTGCCGTGACGCTCGTCGACGGGCCGGGCATCGCGACGGTCGACCTCGTGGCAGCCGACCTCGTGGTCGTTCCCCTGCTGTTGGTCCTGCTATACGAGACCGTCAGCGACGGCGTTTCGCCCCGAATCAACGGGCGGTCGCTCGCGGCGGTCGGCCTGTTCGCGTTCGTCTGCTGGGCGTTCGCCACGGGCATCGTCGCCAACGGCGTCTCGTCGGCGGCCGCAGCCATGTACGCCATCGAGCAACTGCGCAACCTCGTGGCCTTCGCCGTCGCCGCGCTGATCGTCCGCCGCACGGACGTCCGCTGTGTGCTCTACCCGTTCCTCATCGCCGTCGCCGGCAACCTGCTCGTCTCGCTCGGCCAGATCGCCAATGGGGGAATGCTCGGCTTTCCGTTTCTCGGCGAGCCGCCCGACCGCTATCTCCGCTCGTTCGCGCTCGGCTCGTTCGATATCGCGACCGGTTTTTACGCTGGGGGGTTCGTCGGCCACGGCCGCGAGCTGGTGATGGTCCTGTTGCTCGCGCTTCCGCTCGCAGTCGTCGTCGCGGTCCGGCGCGCGTGGCTCTCGCCGTTCGTGGTGGTTGCTATCGCCGCCTCGGTGCTCTCGATTCGCGTCGCCGACACGGACGCGGGCTGGGCGACGCTCATCCTCCTCGGGCTGGGGTTCGGCGCGTGTCTCACCGTCTGGCTGCTCTTCGCGGCGAAGCGGCGTTACTCGACCGCCGTGACCGCAGTCGCTGGCGTCGTTGTCGTTACGGTCTGGGGCGTCATCGCTCGCGTGCTGTGGTTCGTCCTCCAATCGGACGATGGCGACACACCGATCTTCCGCACCGACACGCTCGCGGTGCGGATCGAGGAGTACATCACGGCAATACAGGTCGCGGTCAAATACCCGCTGTTCGGCATCGGCGGGAAGAACTTCTACCTGCTCTCCGACCAGTATGGCCTGCCGGCGGACCTCGGGGTGCACAACACCGTCCTGTCGAACCTCGCCGCGACCGGCTTCGTCGGCGCTGGCTTCTACCTCCTCGCCGTCCTCGCCGTGGCGTTCGTTGCCCTCCGGCTAGCGGTGGCGACGAACGGCACCGAACGCCTGTTGTGGGTCGCCATGCTCGCGTCGATGGCCGCCTTCCACGCCTACTCCTCGTGGATGGCAGCCTACCACTGGACGGTCGGCAACGCGGCCTTCTGGCTGCTCGCCGGTGCGACGGTCGGAGCGGCAAGCAACCGATACCGGAATCGACCACGGCGCTCGCGGCCCGGCTCGTCTGTCCTCGGTCGGCTGTTGGGCTGAGGCGAGCGGGACGTTTTACTTCCACGCCGTGTTCTGGTCCGCATGCGCGATGCATACGTCGTCGGCGCGGGTCAGTCGCCGTTCGGTTCGTTTCCCGACGGGACCTATCGCTCGCTGTTCGAGATGGCCTTCGACCGCGCGCTCGACAGCGTCGACGGCGACTTCGACCCCGACCGCATCGACGAGACCTTCCTCGGAACGCTCGGCGTCGGTGGCCGTCAAATAGGCTTGAGCGGGCCGGCCGTCACCGAGCACGTGGGACTGCACGGCGTGCCGACGACACGCGTCGAGAACGCCTGTGCGGCCGGCGGCTACGCGTTCCGGTCGGCGGTCACGGCGGTGCAGTCGGGCCGGGCCGACGTCGCTCTCGCAGGTGGGTACGAGGTGATGACCGACACGAGCGCCGACCAGACCCGGTGGTGGCTCGGCGTCTCCGGCGATACCGAGTACGAGCGTCTCAGCGGCACGACCTTCGCCGGTGTGTACGCTCAGATGGCGAACGCCTACTTCCACGAGTACGACGCGGATACCGAGGCGCTCGCACGGGTCGCCGTCAAGAATCACGGAAACGGTGCCGAGAACCCGAATGCCCACCTCGGATTCGCCTGTTCGATGGACGACGCGACGAACGCGCCGCCGGTGGCCGAGCCGCTGAATCGCTATCACTGCTGTCCGATATCGGATGGCGCGAGCGCCGTCCTCGTCGTCTCCGAGGACGTTGCCGAGGAGTTTTCGCCGGTGCGCGTGGCTGGTGTCGGCGCGGCGAGCGGACGCGTCGGCCTGTTCGAGCGTGACACGCTGACCTCGATTCCGGCCAGCACTACCGCTGCCGGGCGCGCCTACGAACGGGCCGGCATCAGTCCAGAGGATGTCGATTTCGCCGAGGTGCATGACTGCTTCGCCATCGCGGAACTGCTGGCCTACGAGGACCTTGGCTTTTGCGAGCGCGGTGGAGCAGGAGACGTCCTCGAAGCGGGGCGGACGGACCCCGACGGCGAGCGACCCGTTAACACCTCTGGAGGATTGAAATCGAAGGGCCATCCCATCGGCGCGACCGGAACGGGCCAGCTCGTCGAACTGTTCGAACAGTTCCAGGGTACAGCCCACGTGCAGGTCGATTCTCCCGACATCGGCCTCGCCCACAACGTCGGCGGGAGCGGCGGCGGGACCACAGTGACGATTCTCGAACGCACAGGGTTGGGAGGGGCGCGATGAGGGGAATCGACGCCGCGGCGGTCTATCTCCCACGCTACCGACTGTCCGGCGAGGAAGTCGAGAAGGCGTGGGGGCGGAGCGAGTACGGGGAGACGGTGGTCCCGGGAGCCGACGAGGACGCCTTCACGATGGGTATCGCGGCGACCGAGCGGCTGTTCGGGGAGACCGACCACGAGCGCGAAGCGGTCGAACACGTCTGTCTCGGGAGTACGACGCCCCCACTGGAAGAAGGGCTGTTCGCGCCGCGGCTCGGGCGCGCGCTCGGTTTGGAGCGCGAAATCGAAACCAGCGAGCACACCCAGAGCACCCTCGCCGGGGCCGAAGCACTCTCGCGCGCCCTTGATGTGAACGGGTCGGCGCTCATCGTCGTGACCGATTGCCCTGCCGGCGACCCGGCCGATGGGTGGGGGGCCGGCGCGGTCGCGCTCCTCGTGGCCGATGACGCCGCGGTTTCTGTCCCTGAAAGAGCGTGGTACGCCGACGAGTACCCCGGACTTCGCTACCGTGAGCACGGCGTGGAGAGCGTGGAATCGCTCGGCGTCACGACCTACGAGCGAACGGCGACCCGCGAGTGTGTGTCCGGAGCCGCCACACAGCTCGATGGCATCGAGAGTGTCGCGCACGCCGCGCTCCACCAGCCCGACGCGCGAATGCCGGGCCGCATCGCGGGCGACCTCCCGTTCGATGGCGATGCAATCGAGCGCGCCACCGTCGTGAATCGAGTGGGCGACGCCGGCGCGGCGACCCTCTTTCTCGGACTGACCCGCGCGCTCGCGGCCGCCGACGTGGACGAGCGGACGCTCGCGGGCGCGTTCGGCAGCGGCGGCGCGGGGGCGGCGTTCGCCTTCGAGGGGGGTCTCGCCGTCGCGGGTCTCGACGGCGGCGACCTGCCTGACGGCGAGATGATTTCGTACGCGAACGCGCTCCGCAAGCGCGGCGTGCTCGATGAGGTGGACGTTGCCGGCGGCGGTGCGCGCGTGAGCCTGCCGACGTGGCGCGGAAGCCTCGACCAGCGCTACCGCCTCCGCGCCGGGCGCTGTCCCGACTGCGGAAACCTGTGTTTTCCGCCGGAAGGGGCCTGCTCGAACTGTGGCTCTCGAAGTTCGTTCGAGCCGCATGACCTTCCGCGGATTGGCACGGTGCGGGCGCGAACGGTCGTCGGACAGGGCGGCGCACCACCCGAGTTCGCTTCCCAACAGCGCCGTGACGGCGCGTACGGGGTCGTGGTGGTCGGGTTCGAGGACGAGGACGTGACGCTGCCGGCCCAACTCACCGACTGTGACCCGGGGCGGGTGAAAATCGGCGATACGGTTCGCACCGCCGTCCGCCGCATCTACGAACAGGAGGGTATCGCGCGCTACGGCATGAAGTTCGTGCCGACCGAGTAGCACGGCCCGTGGGGCCAGAGACGGTGGGTTTCTTATACTGTACTGCCGTTAATGAGCCATGCCGTACAGCTACGAACCGCACTACTTCGAGGACCTCGAGGTGGGCCAGACCTTCGAGAGCGCCGGGCGAACGGTGACGGAGACCGATTTCGCCATCCATTCGATGTTCACCGGCGACTGGACCGAACTCCACACCAACAAGGAGTATTCGGAGGACGGCCCGTTCGGGGCACGCATCGCACAGGGACCGATGACGTTCATCCTCTCCACAGGCTTGTTCCAGCGAACAGGGATAGTCGAGCGCACAGTCGTGGCCTTTCTCGGTATGAACTACATGGATATCCCGAATCCGGTGTTCATCGGCGACACAGTATCAGCGGAGTTCGAAGTCACCGACAAGCGTGACCTCGAAAGCCGCGACGATGCCGGCCTCGTCGTGGTCGATTCCGAGATGACCAATCAGGACGGCGAGTCGGTCTTCGCCGGCGACATGAAGTTCCTATTCAAGACGAAAGAGTAGCCGACGAACTCACACAGCTATTTATCC
>CAZJHA010000120.1:0-6850 GCA_964545755.1 uncultured Halobacteriales archaeon
TGCTCATCGGCTTCTGGTTCCGCGAGGACGCCCCGCCGAGCGCGGCGAAGAAGGCGTTCCTCGTGACGCGCTTCGGCGACTACTTCTTCCTCGTCGGCGTGGTCGGCGTGCTCGTCACCTTCGGCACGGCGAACTTCGCCGGCTCGGAGTCGTTCCCCGCGCTCGCCGAGGCGGCGATCGCGAACGGCGAGACGCGCTTCGGCGTCGGTGCCCAGACGTGGGTGACGGTCCTCGGGCTCCTCGTCCTCGGCGGCGTCGTCGGCAAGTCAGCCCAGTTCCCGCTGCACACCTGGCTGCCCGACGCCATGGAGGGCCCGACGCCCGTCTCGGCGCTCATCCACGCGGCGACGATGGTCGCGGCCGGCGTCTACCTGGTCGCCCGGATGTTCGCCTTCTACGCCCTGTCGCCGACCGCGCTGGCGATCATCGCGTTCGTCGGCGGGTTCACGGCGCTGTTCGCGGCGACCATGGGCGTCGTCAAGTCCGACGTCAAGCAGGTGCTGGCGTACTCGACCATCTCCCAGTACGGCTACATGATGCTCGGACTGGGTGCCGGCGGCTACGTCGCGGCGACCTTCCACCTGATGACCCACGCCTTCTTCAAGGCGCTGCTGTTCCTCGGGGCCGGTTCCGTGATCATCGCCATGCACCACAACGAGGACATGTGGGACATGGGCGGGCTGAAAGACCGGATGCCCGTCACCTACTGGACGTTCCTCGCTGGCTCGCTGGCGCTTGCGGGCATCTTCCCCTTTGCGGGCTTCTGGTCGAAGGACGAAGTGCTCTACGAGGCGCTCGTCCACGGCCTCAACGACCCGCTCCTGTTGGGCGCGTACGCGATGGGACTGCTCGCCGTCTTCCTCACCGGGTTCTACACCTTCCGAATGGTGCTGCTCACCTTCCACGGTGAGCCGCGCACCGACACGGCCAGAAATCCCCACGGGGTGCGCTGGAACGTCAAGATCCCGCTCGTCGTGCTGGGGACGCTCGCGGTCGTCGCCGGCTTCATCAACATGGTGCCGGTCGCGGAAGTCACGGGACTCGAAATCGAGTTCCTCCACAAGTGGCTCGAACACGGAATCCAAGGGATGAACTCCGAGCACTACGGTGAGTTGATTCACGACGTCGCGGGCTACGAGGCCGCGGAGCTCTCGCCGCTGCTCCCTGCGGTGGTCTCGCTGGCGCTCGCACTCGCCGGTGCAGGGCTAGCATACACTCTCTACAGCGGTGCCTCGCCCGACGCTCACACCGACCGACTCGGCAGTATCAAAACGCTACTCATGAGTAACTACTACCAAGACGAGTATCAGGTCTGGCTGGCGAACGCGACCGCGCGGGTCGCGCGTGCGGCCGACACGTTCGACCAAGGAGTCATCGACGGCACAGTGAACGGCGTTTCGAGCGTGAGTCTGTTCTCGGGCAGTCGCTTGAAACGCGTTCAGACCGGGGTCGTCACCAACTACGCTGCCCTGCTCTCGCTCGGGCTGGTCGTGCTGCTGGTCGTGTTCGGCCTGCTCGGGGGGTGGTTCTGAATGATAATCGAACTCCTGCTCGCGTTCTGTCTCGTGGGTGCCGCAGTGGTGTTTGTCCTGCCCGACGAGTACGCACCGGTCGGCGCGCTCGCGGCGAGTCTGTTCCCGCTCGTGACGAGTTTCGTCATGTGGTTCGGCTTCGACGGCTCGGGTAACGCCTTCCTCGAAGGTGGCGAACTCGCCTACGAGACGATGGTCCAGTGGATATCGCTCGGGCCGTACGCCATCAACTGGCACGTCGGCGTCGATGGCATCAGCATGCCGCTGGTGGTCCTCGCCACCGTGTTGACGACGCTTGCCATCCTGACGGCGTGGACGCCGATCGACGAGCGGCGCTCACAGTTCTACGGGCTGATGTTGCTGCTCGAAGCGGGCCTGCTCGGCGTGTTCGTCGCGCTGGATTTCTTCGCATGGCTCGTCTTCTGGGAGGTCGTGTTGGTCCCGATGTACATGCTCATCGGGGTCTGGGGCGGTCCACGGCGGAAGTACGCCGCCGTGAAGTTCTTCGTCTATACGAATCTCGCCACGCTGGTGATGTTCCTCGGGTTCGTTGCGCTCGTGTTCGGGCTGGGCGATTCGGTGTCGAGCCTCGACATGCCCGCCATCACGCAGGCGATTCGCGCCGACGAACTCGGTTCGCTCGCCGGCTTCGGGCCGGATACGATAAAGACCGCCGCCTTCCTCGCCATGTTCGCGGGCTTCGCGGTCAAGGTCCCGGTCGTGCCGGTGCACACGTGGCTGCCCGACGCCCACGTCGAGGCCCCGACGCCGGCCTCGGTGATGCTGGCGGGCGTTCTCCTGAAGATGGGGACCTACGCGCTGCTGCGATTCAACTTCACGATGCTGCCCGATATCGCCGCACAGCTCGCGCCCTTCATCGCGCTGCTAGCTGCCGTCTCGGTCATCTACGGCGCGATGCTCGCGCTCGCCCAGCAGGACTTGAAGCGCATCGTCGCCTACTCGTCGATCTCCTCGATGGGCTTCGTCATCCTCGGGCTGGTCGCCTACACCGAGTACGGACTGGGTGGGGCGACCTTCCAGATGCTCTCACACGGCCTGCTCTCGGGGCTACTCTTTGCCTGCGTCGGCGTCATCTACAACACGACCCACACCCGGATGGTCGGCGATATGGCCGGGCTGGCCGACCGCATGCCCGTCACGACTGGCATGTTCGTCGTCGGCTGCTTCGGTTACATGGGGCTGCCCTTCATGGCGGGCTTCATGGGCGAATACTTCATCTTCCAGGGTGCGTTCGCTGCCGACTTCGCCGGCTCGATGGTGTTCACGGCGGTCTCGATGTTCGGCATCGTCATCATCGCGGGCTACCTGCTCTACGCGATGCAGCGGACGTTGTTCGGCGAGTACCGCCTCGAAACCGACTACACGGTCGGGCGGGCAGCGGTCCACGACATCGTGCCGCTGGCGGTGTTGGTCGTGTTCACCATCGTGCTCGGAACTGCCCCGAACATCTTCTTCGACATGATAACCGATGCGGTCGGCCCGATGCTGGGAGGTGGGCTGTAGATGGCTCCGCTTCCAGACTGGGCGGCGGCCGCACCGGCCATCCTGCTCGGACTGACGGCGCTCGCGCTGCTGGTCATCGACAGCATCAGTCCCCACACGAAGAACCGCAACCTGCTCGCCGGAACGACGCTCGTGGGGACGCTTGCGGCACTCGCCGCGGCGGCCGGGCTGTTGGTCACCGGTGCGGGAACCAACGGCGGCATCTCGATTTACGGCGGCCAGCTCGTCGTCGACGGGATGAGCCTGTTCTTCACGATCATCTTCACGAGCGTCGCGGCACTCGTCACGCTTGCGAGCTACGACTACCTCGCCGGCGAGACCGAGCAGGCCGAATACTACGCGCTCGTGATGCTCGCCACCACCGGCATGGCTCTGATGGCCTCTGCGGGCAGTCTCGCGGTCGTCTTCGTGAGCTTCGAGTTGCTCTCGCTGCCCTCCTATGCGCTGGTCGGGTTCCTGAAGACCAACCGCGGCAGCGTCGAGGCCAGTCTGAAGTACCTCCTCATCGGCGCGCTATCGTCGGCCATCCTACTCTACGGTATCAGCCTCATCTATGGCGTCACCGGTGGATTGTTGTTCGAGACGGTCGCCGCAAACGTCGGCAGTAGCGGTCTCACCGGGATGCTCGGCATCGGCGTGTTGATGGTGCTCGGCGGGTTCGCGTTCAAGACTGCGAGCGTTCCGTTCCACTTCTGGGCACCGGAGGCCTACGAGGGCGCGCCCGCACCCATCTCGGCGTATCTCTCCTCGGCGTCGAAGGCCGCCGGGTTCGTCGTCGCCTTCCGCGTCTTTACCGTCGCGTTCGGACTCGATATCGTCTCCAGTGTGGACTGGGTGCTCGCCTTCCAGGTGCTCGCCGTCGTCACGATGACGCTCGGCAACTTCGCGGCCGCGACACAGGACAACGTCAAGCGGATGCTCGCGTACTCCTCGGTCGGGCAGGCGGGATACGTGCTCATCGGGCTGGCGGCCCTCGGCGGCGGCCAGAACGCGCTCGTGCTCGGGACGAGCATGACCCACCTCTTCGTCTACGGGTTCATGAACACCGGGGCCTTCCTGTTCATCGCGCTCGCCGAACACTGGGAGGTCGGTCGCACCTTCGAGGATTACAACGGTCTCGGTGCACAGGCCCCGATTGCCTGTGCCGCGATGTCGGTGTTCATGTTGAGCCTCGCCGGCATCCCGCTCGGCGGTGGCTTCCTCTCGAAGTACGTCCTGTTCGGCGCGGCCGTCAGCGCGGGCTTCTGGTGGCTCGCGGCCATCGCGGTCGTCAACAGCGTGCTCTCGCTGTACTACTACCTGCGTGTGGTGCGTGCGATGTGGTTCGAGGAGCCGAACGGCAATCTGACGATAGAGAGCTACCCAATCGGCATCTACACCGCCGTCGTCGCCGCTGCGGTCGTCACGGTCCTACTGATTCCCGCGTTCGGATTCGTCTCGCAGCCGGCGGTTGACGCTGCTGCGGCGCTGTTCTGAGTTCACTTCCTGACCGTTTCTGGTCTTCGTGGTCTGCCAGCGGTGGCTGGGCTGTGCGGTTGCGGTGGCGGTTAGTCACGGTTCCTGGTGTGAAGGGCGAACGAGCGAACGGAGTGAGCGAGTGAGGGCTTCTGCGGCGCTGTACGTTGCGGTAGTGGGTACGTCAGCATCCGCGCGAGTGAAACGAGAGCGGTTCACGAGAGACGTGGTTCGAGACGCCTTCGGCGTCCGTCATCACGAGAGTGTGAAGTTCTCTCGAACGACTTCGCGTCTCTCTGGCTCTCGTTCGCTCCCTGCGGTCGTTCACGAGAACACCGCTTGCGCGGTTTGCGAGCGGGAATTTTCAGTTCAGGTTTTTGCGAGGAGCGGTGCGCGCTTCGCGCGAACCCGACGAGTAAAAAAGCGATTTAGGTGCGGAAGGACTCCCCACAGCCGCATTCGCTGACGACGTTGGGGTTTTCGACGTGGAAGCCAGCGCCTTGGAGACCGCCCTCGAAATCGAGGACACTTCCTCCAATATAGTTCATGCTCGCAGGGTCGACGAACACCCGGAGATCGTGGTGTTCGTACACTTGGTCGTCGGGTTCGGGCTCGGTATCGAAGCGCATCCCGTAGGAGAGACCAGCACAGCCGCCCTGCTGGACGAACAGCCGTAGGCCGGCAATCTTGGTGTCCATGCCTTCGCCGTCGAGAAGGTCGAGCGCCTGCTCGGCGGCAGTCTCCGAGACCTCGATTTCGGGTGTCGTGTCGGCGGTCTCAGCCGTGCTCATACTCATAGATTCGTCGCCAGCGGGTTAACGGTGACGGCGAAGGTCATGGCGGGTGGTCGATGCGGTGGCTGTACGGTGGAACTACAGTACACGTTTGCCGAGCGCGCTCGCGGCGAGTTCGGTGGCGAGTTCGGCGGTCTCGTTATGCGAGTCGAGAATCGGGTTCACTTCGACGACTTCGAGCGACCGAAGCGCGTCGTCGTGGTCGGCGACCAGTTCCATCGCCGAGTGGGCCTCGCGGTAGGTGACGCCCCCTCTAACGGGCGTCCCCACTCCGGGAGCATGGCTCGGGTCGAGCCAGTCCATGTCGAGACTCACGTGGATGCCGTCGACGCCGCCGGTGGCGATATCGAGCGCTTCCTCGGTGACCGAAACGACGCCGCGTTCGTCGATGTCGGACATCGTGTAGGCGGTCATCTCGCTGTCGCGGATACGCTCGCGTTCGGGGTCGTCGACGCTGCGCAGACCGACGAGCGTGACGTTCTCTTCGGAGAGATTTGGGGAATTTGCCCACGGCGTATCGGCGAACTCGCCCAGCCCGAGCGCGGCCGCCAGCGGCATGCCGTGGACGTTTCCTGAAGGGGTGGTTTCGGGTGTGTTCACGTCGCTGTGGGCGTCGAACCAGACCGCGCCGATGTCGCTCTCCCGTGAGGCACCCGCGAGCGTGCCGATGGCGATGGAGTGGTCGCCGCCGAGGACGAGCGGGAGTGCGCCGTCGCCGAGTGTGTCCGTCACCTCGTCGGCGAGTCGCGTACAGACCGACTCGACCTCCGCGAGATACTTCGCGTTGGTCTGTTCGCTCTCATCGGGGTCACGTTCTTCGGCGTGTGGCACCGTGAGGTCGCCCGCTTCTCGACTTGGACGGCCGATGCCATCGAGCGCCGTCGACAGCCCCGCATAGCGTATCGCCGACGGTCCCATGTCGACGCCGCGCCGGTCGGCCCCGAGGTCCATCGGCACGCCGATAGTCCGAATCGTCATGACGGGACTGAGAGAGGACGGTATAAAAATCGACGTTTTACTGGTACTGTGCGCAGACGCGCCGAATGCCCTCGTCGAAGTCGATTTCCGGTTCCCAGCCGGTCGCTTCCGTCATCTTCGAGGGGTCGGCCATCGTGTCGTGAACGTAGGCGTGGTCGGGAATCGGGTTCTCGATGTACTCCGGCTCGATGGCCGAATCGAGTTCGTCGGTGAGTCGCTCGACGAGCGTGTTGATGCTGTAGCTCTCGCCGGTGCCGAGGTTGTAGATGCCGGTCAGGCGCTCGTCGGCGGCGCGTTCGAGGCCGCGAACGACGTCCTTGACGTGGGTGAAATCGCGCGTCTGCGTGCCGTCGCCGTAGATGACTGGCGAACGACCGTTGGCGATGTCATCGGCGAACTGGGCGATGAGGTTCGCGAACTCGCCCTTGTGCTCTTCGGCTCCGCCGTAGCCCTGATAGACCGAAAAGAATCGCAGGCCGGCCATGTCCATGTCGTAGTAGTGGGCGAAGTATTCGCCGTAGCGCTCGCGGGCGAGCTTCGAGGCCTCGTAGCCGGTGCGGGCTTTCA
>CAZJHA010000121.1:0-2150 GCA_964545755.1 uncultured Halobacteriales archaeon
CATCGTCCACCAGCGCCTCGCCGAACACACCGACCGCCGTGCCGCCCGCGAGCGCAGCGTCGATGGACTGTTCGAGACCTAATACTCCGCGGAGTTGTCCTGGGGCTCGTAGCCGAGGACCTCGCGGGCGCGCTCCAGGGAGTAGTATTTCCGGTCGTTGTCGGAGATGCCGTAGACGATTTCGTAGCCGTAGTCGGCTTCGATGGCGCGCTCGAAGAGGTGGGCACAGTCCCGATGGGAGAGCCACATCGCCTGTCCGCGCTCGTAGCCCTCCGGTGGGTGGTTTTCGGTCAGGTTGCCGATGCGCAGGCAGACGACGTTCATGCCGTGCTCGTCGTGGTAGTATCGACAGAGCGTCTCGCCGGCGGCCTTGCTCACCCCGTAGAGGTTGCTCGGACGCGGCAGTTCGCTGCCGTCGAGGCGGAAGTGGTCGTCCGAGCGGTACATCGCCGGGGTACGGTCGTCGACCTCGTAACCGCCGACCGCGTGGTTCGAGGAGGCGAAGACGAACTTCTCGACGCCGGCGGTTGCGGCCGCCTCAAGCACGGTATGGGTGCCGTCGATGTTGTTTTCGAGGACGCTGTCCCACGGCGCTTCGGGTCGCGGGTCGCCAGCGAGATGGACGACCACGTCGACGTCGGCCATCGCCTCGGCCATCGCCTCGCTGTCGGTGATATTTGCGACGAGGTAGATGTGCTCGGTGTCGCCGGTTGGCGGTTCGCGGTCGACGAGCCGCCAGTCGTAGACGTCGCCGAGCCGGCCGACGATTGCGCGACCGACGCGCCCGGACGCGCCGGTGAGTAACACTGTCGGCTCCCGTGGCCTCCCCGCCATTCGTGAGGCACTCGGGCAGGCATCGGTAAGTACCGTACGGTTCTTTCGCTCAGGCCAGTCGCGCGAACGCGAGCGTCCCGCTGATGTTCTCGATGTAGATGTCGACGACGTCGCCCTCCTGCGCGCCGGGAACGAAAATGGTGTACTTGCCCTGTTCGGCCACGCCATCGCCCTTGCGACCGGTTCCCGTGATCTTCACCTCGTAGGTGCGACCTTCCTCGACGTCGGGGCGCTGTTCGGTCTCCTGTGAGCCGGTGTTCTTCTCGACGGGTCGAAACGCGCCACAGGCCTCACAGCGCAGCATCTGCGTGCGCCCTTCCATCTCCAGTCGCGTGTCGGGCAGTCCACACTCCGAGCAGATGACGAACTCCTGGCTGTAGCTGTCGATGGCCGTGTCGAAATCCGACCCCGAGAACGAGCCGTTATAGCGCGCGCGGTCGCCGCTGAACTGCCCATTGGTGCCGAGTTCACGCTGAATCACCCGATGGACGTGTTCGGGGTCGCGCGAGAGCGCGTCGGCAACGTCCCCGAGGTTCGTCAGTCGAGTGAACGCGCCGTCCTTCTGTGCCTGCGCGTCGGGCACGTCGAGGCGCGAATCGCCGGTGTCGAGGTCCGGAACCGAATCCATCGCCCGGTCGAGGCTGGCTTCGTAATCCATAGCGGAACTGGGGTGTCCGCACCTAAATGGATTCCGTGAGAGTCCGCGACAGACTCGCTGGGCGGTAACGCCCTCGCTACCCGGATTTCACCAGATGACCGAACGCGGTGGCGCGCGGGAAGCGCGAAGCGTGTGACTCGCGCGAGGGATGAGCGACGCGAACGAAGTGAGCGGGGTGAATCGGCTAGGGAGGTGTGTGGGCGGTGCAAGCGGTCTCGCTTTTATCGGTAGTTGCGTCGACGACGAGTTACCGATGCATGTCGTCTCCCAGTTCATGTCCGCCCGATTGCCAGCCCATTTGGTCGGTGGTCACGAAAGTGATGGCAATGAGTGACCCCGAGAACAGCGAGGCAGCTCCGACCAAAGCGGAAATCGCGTGTTTCGAGGCGGGCATCAAGTTCGGCTCGCTGTATCACCAGTTCGCCGGCACCCCCGTGAGTCCCGAGAGCGCGGCGAGTCTGGCCCGAGCGATGGAAGACGCCATCGAAAACCAGCCCCACTGCGAGTCGGTCACCGTCGCAATGGACGACGACGCCCTCGCCACGGCCACCGACGGCGGCTACACCGAACTCACCGGGCGATTCATGACCGTGGAAATCGTCGTCGCACGCGAGGGCCGGACCGTCACCGCGCGGATGGCGATGGACGACGGCTACCC
>CAZJHA010000121.1:2250-6806 GCA_964545755.1 uncultured Halobacteriales archaeon
TCGCACGCGAGGGCCGGACCGTCACCGCGCGGATGGCGATGGACGACGGCTACCCACTGATGGAAATCGAGTCGGTCGAAAATCACTGAGCGGCGGCGAATCACCCTCTCGAACTGGATTTCACTTTCACTTTCGGGCGCGCTTTTAAACCCCATGCGGCACAATACCAGCCATGAGCCAAGCAACGTTCGACGAGGACGACCTCTTCAACGAGGCCGCAGACGACATTCGGGCCGATGTGAGCGAGCACCTCGACGCGGCCGAGACGGCACTGCCCGCCGCCGAGGAGATCTGGGCGGTCGAGGCCGAGAACACGCTCGGGGTGCTCAACGCGCTGCGCTCGGCGCTCGATACCGGCGACGCCGCCGCACACCTCCGCGACGCGAAGAAGTCGTACATGATGGGCGAGCGCGCCGAGGTGTTCGCCGACGGCGACGAACTGGGCGAGCGAATCGCGGCGCTCGACGACGCGATGGGCGACATCGAGGCGGCCCACGGACACGCAAGCGAGCTCGCGAGTACGGTTCCCGAGCTCCGCGAGACGCTCGACGAGTTCCAGACGGCTGAAGACGACGCCGAGGCGAGTACCGACGCGACCGACGGGGGTGAGGAAGCCGCCGAGTAGTTAGGTCCGAAGGTCTCGCTCCTCGACGGCTTCGAGCAACGTCACGAGCGCCGCCGTCGCTCGTTCCAACAGCTCCTCGCCACGCTCGGTGGTCGCCTCGCTCGGGTCCCCCACCGCGCCGCTGTCGGTGAACTCCGCCGAGTCGAACGCGAGGTTTGTCCCCGCGACCCACTCGCCCCAGCCATCGCTCGCGCCCGCTCTCGCCGCCGCGATGCGCTCGTCGTGGACGAGGTCCGGCTCGATTGCTCTGAGCATGGCCGTCTCGACTGGCCCGCCGTGACCCATTCCCGTCGCACCGATGGCGTCGAACCACGTGAACGGTACTGCGTACGCTTCCTCGTGGCGGGTCACGTCCGCACAGACCTCCCGCAGCGCGCCGACGTTGCCCCCATGACCGTTGACGAGCACTATCCTGTTCCAGCCCTGTGCGGCGAGGCTCGTGAGTACGTCGCGGACGTACCCCCGGAAACTATCGGGCGAGACCCACAGCGTCCCCGCGAAATGGCGGTGCTCCTCGGCGATGCCGACGGGAATCGCGGGTGTGACGACGATTTCGTGTCCGTTTTGCTCACGGACCTCGGCCGCGCCCGCCGCGACCGCGCGGGCGGTCAGGTGGTCGGTTCCGAGTGGGGCGTGCGGGCCGTGTTGTTCGGTGCTGCCGACGGGCACGACCGCGAGGTCCGTATCGAGGTCGTCGGCATCGGTCCACGTCGCCTCGGTGAGGTGCATACACCGGAATTGGATGCCAACGGGTTAAAGCAGGCACAACTGATTTGGGCGCGCTCCGCGCAGGCCGGGTATGGCCGACAAAGATGATACGCGACAACAGGGCGTCGAGTTCGGCGAGTTCGGCGACCAAATGGACACGCTTGAGTACCCCATCGACCACGAAACGCTCGTCGACAACTACGGGGATGCCGAAATCGGACTGCCCGACGGCAGCACGCACCTTGCAGAGCTGCTCGCACCGCTGCAGGACGATGGTCAGACCTATCAGGACGCCGAAGAACTCGAAACGATGATTCTGAACATGGTCGGCGACGACGCCGTCGGCCGCGAGGGCTACTCGGATAGAGGCACCTCGACCGAACCCGACAGCGGCGACGACCAGTCGCTTTAGTCGCCCGTTCCGGCTTCGGTCCGGGCCTGTCGTCGGGTCGCACGCTCGATGAACTCCTCCGGTAGCTCGTCGATCTCGCCGGCCTGGACGGCCCAGAGGTTCGCGTACAGCTCGTCCAGTTCGAGCAGCTCGTCGTGGGTACCGTGTTCTTTGACCCGGCCGTCCTCCAGCACGACGATCTGGTCGGCATCCTTGATGGTCGAGAGTCGATGGGCAATCGAGAAGGTCGTGCGGTCGGCCGTCAGCCGGTCGAGGCTGCGCTGGATGAGCATCTCCGTCTCGGTATCGACGTCGGAGGTCGCCTCGTCGAGAACGAGGATTGCGGGGTCTTTGAGAATCGCCCGCGCGATGGTGATGCGCTGGCGCTGGCCCCCGGAGAGTTTGACGCCACGCTCGCCGGCCATCGTCTCGTAGCCCTCCGGGAGATTTCGAATGAATTCGTGGGCTTCGGCTGCCTTGGCCGCCTCGATGACCGCTTCATCACTCGCATCGAAACTGCCGTAGGCGATGTTCTCCTTCACGGTGCCGTAGAACAGATACGAGTCCTGACTCACGTAGCCGATGGACTGACGCAGGCTCGATAGCGTCACGTCGCTGATGGGCTGGCCGTCGATGCGGATTTCGCCGTCGTCGACGTCGTACATCCGGAGCAGCAGTTTCAAAACCGTGGATTTCCCTGCACCCGTCGGCCCCACGAGCGCCACCGTCTCCCCGCCGGCCACGTCGAAGGAGACGTCTTTGACTGTTCGTTCGTCGCTCTCGTAGCCGAAGCTCACGTCGTCGTACTCGACCCGTCCTTCCGAAACGGCGAGGTCGTCGGCGTCGGGGTCCTGGTTCAGCCGGCTCGGCTCGTCCATCAGCCCGAAGATGCGCTCGGCGGAGGCGCGGGCGCGCTGGTACATATTGATTATCTGTCCGAACTGTGCCATCGGCCAGATGAACCGCTGCGTGTAGAGGATGAACGTGACGAACAGCCCGACCGAAAGCTCGCTGGTGAACGGACCGGGTGGTCCCTGGAGCACCCAGACGCCGCCGACGATGAACGTGGCGACGAACCCGATGCCCGCGATGACCCGAAGGATAGGGAAGAACTTGATACGAACCGTGATTGCACCCCACTGGGCATCGTAGTATCCTTTGGAGACGCCCTCGACGCGGTCGGATTCGTAGTTTTCGGTGTTGGTGGATTTGATGACCTGAATCCCACCGAGGTTGTTCTCCAGGCGGGAGTTCATCTCGCCGACCGACGAGCGGACGTCGGCGTACTTCGGCTGGATGGCCTTGACGAACCAGTAGGTGAACCCGGCGATCAGGGGTACTGGAAACAGCGCGATGAGAGCGAGCTGCCAGTTGGTGGCGAACATCACAATCGCAATGCCGACCACCATCGCCGCGAGCCGGAACACCGAGTTCATCCCGCCGTTGAGGAACTGTTCGAGCCTGTTGACGTCGTTCGAGAGCACCGACATCATCTCCCCCGTTTGCTTGTCGGCGAAGAAATCCATGTTGAGGCGCTGCATCTTGTCGTAGGTGTCGGTACGGATGGCGTGCTGGATGTTCTGGGAGAAGGCGTTCCAGCCCCAATTGCGGCCGTAGTGGAAGCCAGCGCCGCCGAAGAAGGCAAAGGCGGTGAGACCGGCGATGAGCCAGAACTGGCCGGTCCGGGACGCCGGCAGCCACGCCTGCGGGATGAGTGCCAGCCCGAACGGCCGGTTCTGGTAGAAGACCGAATCGACAGCGATACCGAGCAACAGCGGCGGCAGGAGGTCGAGAACGCGGGCGACCAGACTCGCCAAGGTACCGACGGCAAAGGAGAAGGCGTTCTCACGGCCGTACTCCGCAAACAGCCGCCGCATCGCGTTGTCGGTCCCCTCCCGTTGGTCTTCGAAGGGGTCCTCGTCGTCGAGAGAAAAACTCATTATACAGATGAAACGGGTACGCACCTAAAAGGCTTCTCACACGTATGAAACTCCCTCACACGGCCGAATCGGGTATCGATGCCTCAGCCCGAGCGGTCGATGCGCACCCGGTGGCCGACGTCGATGCCGTGACGGTCCATCCAGCCGCGTGGCACTTCGAGGACGTACTCTCCTGTCCCGGTGCGTCGGATATCGTCGCCGTCCTCGCTCGGGCCGGGTGCGGGAGCGCTCTCGATGGCGTTGATGCGGCCGTCGGCACCGATGAACACGATGTCGAGCGGGAAGTCCATCCCGCGCATCACGTAGGTGTGTTCTGAGGCCTGTTCGTAGGGAAAGAGCATGCCCGAGCCGTTCCGAAGGGAGGGGGTCTCGGAGAGACCGACGACCTTCTGCTGGCGCGTCTCGGCGACCCGGACCTCGACCGTCCCCAACACCTGCGAGCAGTTGTTCGTGATCGTGACCTCGCTTCGCTCGTACTCGCCGGTGTCGAACAGCGTCGCTGGCGGCGGCACGACGCCGGTGGCGACGGCCGTCGTCAGGACCAGCGCGACGACGGCCGCCGCGAGCAGGACATTGAGGACGCGCCCACGGTTCACACAGGAGAGTGGGCGAGCGGAAGCCTAAACGTTCCGACGGAGAGAAAGGGTTATTCGGCGCGCGGTGGTTCTTCCGGCGAGGGCTCGTGGTCTAGGTGGTTATGACGCGGCCTTTACAAGGCCGAGGTCGGTGGTTCGAATCCGCCCGAGCCCACTAAATCCCGCTCATTGTTGGAACAACAGATGCAGCCAACATACTCGGATACCGAAAGTCGGCAGGATTCGTCTTGGGCTTCCGATAATCGGTAGTTCCCATCGCGTCGGCATAGCAGGATGATTTGGACACGAGATATGCC
>CAZJHA010000122.1:0-6788 GCA_964545755.1 uncultured Halobacteriales archaeon
CCTCCTCGCCGGACATCCGGAGATAGCGGGCGTAGGCGTCGGTGATGGTGTAGTTTCGGACGTGGCCCATGTGGAGGTCGCCCGACGGATAGGGGAACATCGCGAGTACGTAGCTCGGGTCGGTGGCGTCGTCGGGCGTCCGATAGACGTCGGCGTCGGCCCAGCGCTCCTGCCATTTCGACTCGATGGCGGCGTGGTCGTAGGTGTCCTGTCGGCCCATGAGTGATTGTTGTGGCTGATTGACGGCGGTCGGTTTTTTATGTTGTCATTGGGACGGTCGGCCGCTATGTTCATTTCCCCGCAGCGGCTACCAGACCCCATGAGCGGAAACAGCTCCGATAACGACCCGGGTGCGATGAAAAAGACACTGCGGACGGTCACGCCATCCTCGAAGATGCACCGCAACGTGGAGATGGACACCATCGGCTGGGCGATCTTCGCCGGAGTGCTCGTCGTCGCGCTACCGCTGTTGCCGATACTCGTCGTGGTATGGCTGCTGACGAAACTGTTCGGCCGCGCCGCCGACCGCGCGGGCGAGTGAGTCATACTGTCGGTCAGGAGTAGTTCGACGACTGCCATCGAAAAAGCCACAGACGGCTACCGGATGAATCGAATTACTACTCACCGGTTTTCCGACCGACAGTATCAGCGGCTGACGAACTCGAACAACTGACCGCCGCCAGTCTCGCTCGCGTGCTCGTAGATGACGTGGGCGGTCGCCACGTCCTGGATCGCCAACCCCGTGCTGTCGAACACAGTAATACCGTCCTCCGAAGTACGACCTGACCGGTCGCCGACGACGATTTCACCGACCGCGCCGTGGATATCGGAGTCGTCGATGATACCTTCGGAGTAGGGAATACTGATTTCGCCCGAATGGGTGGTCTGATCGTGGTCGTCGATGACGAGTTTTGCCTCGCGGAGGACCTCGGCGTCGAGTTCCTGTTTTGCGGCGGCGTCTGCCCCCATCGCGTTGACGTGGGTGTGCGCGCCGAGGTCGGCCCACGAGACGAGCGGTTCGGTGCTCGGTGTCACAGTAGAGAGCACGTCACAGGCAGCCGCTTCGGCTATCGAGCCGCCGCGGACGTCGAAGCGGTCGGCAAAGGCATCGACGAACGTATCGACCGCGTCGGCGTCGAGGTCGGAGACGACGACCTCCTCGATGGGGCGGATTTCGGCAATCGCCTCCAACTGTGTGTACGACTGGACACCCGCACCGACCAGTCCAAGGCTCCGAGCTTCCGGAATGGCGAGGTGGTCGGTGGCGACGGCGGCCGCAGCACCAGTACGTTTCATCGTGAGTTCGGTCCCATCCATGATGGCCAGTGGCACGGCGTTTTCGGGGTCGGAGTAGATCATCGTCCCGATGACGGTGGGGAGGTCGAACTTTGCGGGGTTGTCGGGATGGACGTTGACCCACTTGATGCCGGCGGCGTCCCACTCGCCGGCGTCCATGTAGGCCGGCATCGAACGGAAATCGCCGTTGTATTGGTCGAGTTCGATGTACGATTTCGCCGGCATCAGACAATCGCCGCGCTCGTAGGCCGCGAAGGCCTCGCTCACGGCGTCGATGACCTCGCCCATCCGGGCGTTCGTGTCAACGGCCTCGCGGTCAAGGAGGAGTGTTTCCATACCGGCGATATCTGCGCCGCCGTCTTAACTCCACCACCTCCGGGACGAGCGATACCGACGGCAAAGTATTTGCCACGATGGGTGTGAATCGAACCCATGCGACGTGCGCTCGGGGTGATTCTGATTGCCGTGCTGGTCGTTCTCGCCGGCTGTTCCGGCGTCTTCGGTGGCGGCAGCGAGCCGAGCGAAACGGTCACGCCCGCCGCGGTTCCCACAGACGAACCGACGCCCACACCGGCCCCGCGGCTCGCACCCGGCATCACGGAGCAGGGTATCGTGAGTCCGCGAGCGCTCGTGGCCGCCCATCAGTCGTTCCTCCAGAACCGGTCGTTTACTCGGCGGTCGAACTCCACGGCGCTGGCCGCGAACGGCTCGACGGTCCTCCGGACGACGGGAACGCTTCGGGTGGGACCACCGGGGGAAGGATTGTACTCCACTACCGTGCGCAATGGGTCCTATCTCGCTCAGGAGTCAGCGACAATCTCGACACGCTCCGAATCGTGGTGGAATGGTGGGCAGTACGTCGTGAAGCGGACGTTTCCGAACGGAACGACGGCGTACAGTCAACAGCCGGTCAGGGGGGCACGCGCCAGTGCCGCAACCGGAACACTCCCGTACCTCCTCAGATCATTCGATACCAACAACACGACCGTAACTGACCGTCTCACTCGAAACGGAACCACGCTCTATCGCGTGCAGGGTGTCGCTCAGACCGACATGGCGGGGAACACGACCCTCCGATTGCTCGTCGATTCGCGTGGTGTCGTCTGTGAATATTCGACGGTGCGACGACTCTCCTCCGGGTCGGGCGTATCGAAAAGCGTCGCGGAGACGCGACTCGTCGCCATCAACGAGACTGACGCGCCCGAACAGCCGTCGTGGGTCGATACGGCGGAAAACCGGACGACGCCAGCGGCGAGGGGCGAAACCGAAACGGGCAGATGAAGCCATCTGCTGGTCTGTGAGCGGTAGCAGAAAATAAATATTCGATTGTGGTTGCAGTCGCGGTGTGGTTGTGGTACGGTTTGCGGTCGCGGAGCGGTCTTTTCCCCAAGTTTTTGCCGATCGAACGGAGTGAGCGAGGGAAAAAGTGGGCTTACATCATGCCGCCCATGCCACCCATACCGCCCATTCCGCCCATGCCACCCATGCCGCTGGGTGCGCCGCCGGGACCGCCGGCGTCCTCGTCGCCCTCGGTCGTGAGGTCGCCGGCCGAGATGATGTCGTCGATCTTGAGCACGAGGTTCGCGGCCTCGGTGGCACTGGAGAGTGCCTGCTCCTTGGCGTGGGCCGGTTCGACGACGCCGCCCTCGAAGGTGTTCTCGACTTCGCCGTCGAAGACGTTGAGACCGGCCTGCTGGTCGCCCGACTCGTGGGCCGAGCGAAGGTCGACGAGCGTGTCGATAGGGTCGAGACCGGCGTTTTCGGCGAGGACTCTCGGAACGAGTTCGAGCGAGTCGGCGAAGGTCTCGACGGCGAGCTGTTCGCGCCCGCTCACCGAATCGGCGTATTCGCGGAGGCGGGAGGCGACTTCGACCTCGACCGCGCCGCCGCCGGCGAGTACCCGGCCATCCGAGACGGTCTGGGCGACGACTTCCAGCGCGTCGGTGATACCGCGTTCGAGTTCGTCCACCACGTGGTCGGTCGAGCCACGGAGCAGGAGGGTCACGCCGTGGGAGTCCTCGCCCTCGACGTAGAACAGTTCTTCATCTTCGTCACGGGTGACCGAGCCGGTACCGAGATCGGCGCTGGTGGCGCTGTTGAGGTCCGAGACGATGTTCGCGCCGAGCACTTCGCTCAGGAACTCGATGTCGGATTTCTTCGCGCGGCGCACGGCGAGGATGCCCTCTTTTGCGAGGTAGTGCTGGGCGAGGTCGTCGATGCCCTTCTGACAGAAGACGACGTCAGCGCCCGTGTCCTTGATCTGCTCGACCTTCTGTTTCAGCTGTTCGTCCTCCTGGTCGAGGAACTGCTGGAGCTGGTCGGGGTCCGAGAGACTGACCTGCGAGTCGACGTTGGCCTCCTCGACCTCGACGGCCTCGCTCAGCAGGAGCGCCGAGGCGTCCGCGACCTCGCTCGGCATCTCGTCGTGGACCGGGTCCTTCGAGATGACCGCGCCGTCGAGTAGTTCCGAGTCACTCGCGGATTTGCCGGTCTGGGTCTCGATGTTGACGAATTCGAGGTCGACAATGCTCTCGCCAGCGTCGTTCTCGACGGTGACGTTCTGGACGGCATCGACGATGAGTTCGGCGAGTTGTTCCTTGTTCAGCTCCGCGCCCTTGCCGGTCATCGAGGTCTCGGCGACCTTTTTGATTCTCTCCGTATCGTCGGCGTCGACCTCCTCGGCGACGTTGCCGATCTCTTCTCTGGCCTTCTTGCTCGCCATGTCGAACCCGCGCATGATGGCCGTCGGGTGGATGTCCTGTTCGATGAGGTCCTCGGCGTTCTTCAGGAGTTCGCCCGCGACCGCCACCGCCGTGGTGGTGCCGTCGCCCGCCTCGTCCTCCTGTGTCTCGGCGACCTCGACGATCATCTCGGCCGTCGGGTTGTCGATGTCCATCTCCTGGAGGATGGTGACGCCGTCGTTCGTGACGGTGACGTCGCCCATCGAGGAGACGAGCATCTTGTCCATCCCCTTCGGCCCGAGCGTCGAGCGTACGGAATCGGCCACCGCCCGCGCCGCGTCGATGTTGTGCGACTGGGCGTCCTCGTCCTTGACGCGCTGGGAGTCATCACCCATGATGATCATGGGCTGACCCTGCATTCGCTGACTCATGATTCACCGAACGATTGAATGTGATTCTATATAAAAGCATTCATTCGCGTTGCCTCGTGTACAATCGACAGGAACAGTCAGCGACGACGTACCGACCGACTTGACGCTCGTTTTGGCCCATGCGTGGCGAACGTTAGCACGAACTGTGCTGTTTACTCGGTCGGCACAGCGGTCATTTATCACTTCGTCGGCTCACTCGACGGGTTCCTTCCAGTGGACGACGACCGACCCCACGACGAAGTCGTCGCGGGTGTCGGCATCGCGGACGAACCGGACCGTGTTCTCGCCGGCTTCGAGGTCAGCGCCGGTGATGGGGTCCATCCAGTACTGCCAGCCCGGCGCGGGCGGGATATCGAAGCCCGTGAGCGCGTCGCCATTCACGACGATTTCGTGACCATAGCTTCCCACTTCGAACAGTTGGCATTCAAGGTACGCTTCCGTGGCCGGCCCGGCGGGCACCGTGAACTCCTGTGCGGAGGAGCGGTGGTTGCCGACGAACTCCGCCCACGGCACGTCGAGTCCGTCCGAACTCTCGCCGAGGTGTTCCTGAAAGTCGAGCAGCGCGTAGTTCGCGCGGGTCCGGGTAGCGGTCATCGTCTTGGTCCTTGCAGGCCGACGAATTAAGCTTGCGGCCATCTGCAAAAACACGGTCGCAGCGAAGCTACTCCCGGCTCTCGTTCGCTACAGTCGCTCGCGGCAAAAGCGCCGGGACGGGAATTTGAACCCAGTCGGACGTGCTCACTCGCTTTCGCTCGTGGCGCGCGGCCTCCCTGCTCAAATCCCCGCCGTGGACACTTTGCTCGTCACGTCCATTCCTCGCAAAAGCGCCGGGACGGGGATTTGAACCCCGGATCCCAAAGGGAACACGCTTTCCAGGCGTGCGCCTTACCACTCGGCCATCCCGGCTCGTCTAAGACTACCGGAGTGGCGGGTTAAGACCTTTCGCTCCGCGCCAGCCACCCCTCAAGCAGGTAGCTCGCCGCACCGGCGACGAGCCAGACGACGACCGCGATTCCGAGTTCGAGAAGCAGGCTGATACCCGGTACGAAGAGCAGTTCGTAGCCCTGTGCGAGCACGAGAAAGGCGAGCGCTCCGACCGCACCCCACAGCAGGCTCGCCTTCGCGCGCGGGCGCACTACTTCGCCGCGATGGCCTCGATTTCGACGCCGACGCCCTTCGGGAGCGCGCCCGCCTGCACCGCGCTTCTGGCTGGCGGCTCCTCGTCGAAGTAGTCGGCGTAGGCTTCGTTCATCTCGTCGAAGTCGTCGATGTCGGCGAGGAATATCGTCGTCTTCACCACGTCTCCCAGCTCGCAGCCGGCCTCGTCGAGCACGCTTTCGAGGTTGTCGAGGACGAGTTCGGTCTGCTCGGCAATGGAGGCATCAGCTTTCGATTCGCCATCGGGCGTGAACGGAATCTGGCCGGCGGTGAACACGAGCGAATCCGTCGAAACGGCCTGACTGTACGCCCCGACCGCCGCGGCTGCGTCGTCGGTCTCGATGATTTCAGTCATACAATCGGCTCGACGGCTGGCACCCGCAAAACCCCTTTCGGCTCAGACCAGCACCTCGGGCGCGTAGCCGTTGGCTTCGAGTTCGTCGAGCAGCGCCGCGACGTGCTCGTCGCCACGCGTTTCGAGGTCGATTTCGACCTCCGTCGCAGTCATGCCGATGTCCCGGGAGGTGCGGTCGTGCTGGATGGCGTAGATGTTCGCCTGCATGTCGGCGATGATTTCGAGCAGGCGTTCGAGCGACCCCGGTTGATCGGGCAGCGTCGTCCTGAAACGGAGATACCGGCCCGACTCGACCAGCCCACGCATTATCACCGTGCGCAGCATGTTCAGGTCGATGTTGCCGCCACAGAGCACGGGCACGATGACCTCCCCCTCAGCGTAGTCGAACGCCTCGGCGAGAATCGCGGCCATCGGTACCGCGCCAGCGCCCTCGATGAGCGTCTTCGAGCGTTCGAGCAGTTTCGTGATGGCGACGGCGATCTCGGGGTCCGAGACAGTCACGACCTCGTCGACGCGCTCTTCGATGACCGGGAAGGTCTGCTCGCCCACTCGACGGGTAGCGATGCCGTCGGCGATGGTGTCGACCCCATCGAGTTCCTGTACCGCCCCCTTTTCGAGCGACTGAGCGACGCTCGATGCGCCTTCGGCCTGCACCCCTATCATCCGTACGTCAGGGGCCTGTTCTTTGATGGCGGTGGCGATACCGGCGATGAGTCCACCACCGCCGATCGGCACGACGACCGTCTCCACAGTCGGAAGGTCCTCGATGATTTCGAGACCGATGGTCCCCTGACCGGCCATCACAGTTGCATCGTCGAAGGCGTGGACGTAGGTCCGGCCGTCGTCGGCTTCGATGTCGTGGGCGCG
>CAZJHA010000123.1:0-6752 GCA_964545755.1 uncultured Halobacteriales archaeon
CGAGACAGTCACTCGAATAGCCGAACCTCATTCCCACGGCCCCACTGCTGTCCGGGTCACGACGCCTCCTCGACGTAGTACGGTTCGAGTTCGAAGTAGGTCTCGACATCCGCGAGCGTTATCGTCCGCCGACCGGCGTGGCGTGCGAGGACGGCCGCCGCCGCCGCGACCCGTCCCGCATACGTTTCGAGGATACCCGCAAGCGCGACCCGCGCGTCCATCGAGACGCGATAGCGCTCGTCGATGTCGAGCCGGGCGATGCGGTCGACGGGCGCAACCGGGAGTTCGGGGTCGCCCGAACCATCACCGTCGAAATCCGCGACGCGCAGCGTCTTTCGGTCCTCGGCGGTCGCCCGTTCGGCGGCCTCGCTGGCGAGCCGCGCGCCCCGTCGCTGAATCCGGCGTGCGAGTTCCTCGGTGGCCTCGCTGCTCACGCGCAACGAGCCCGCATGCCGCCGGATGATGGTATCGACCGGGGCGAACGGGAGCTCGACACTCATGGGCATACGGGGGTCTGTTTCGCTCTTAAGCGTTTCCGTACCCACAGTCAGAACAGTTCCTCGGCGTCGAGTCGGTCCTCCGTAACCGGGCCGCGAGCGGTGAGTTCCTGCCCGAGATGCACACTCAGGTCCGTCTCGACGCGCATCGTCTCGCTGCCGTTGTCGAGGACGACCGGGTCGCCGGCCTGGACGACCGTCCCGGTGAACTCCGTCGGTCCCCCGCTTTCCCCGTCGTCTCGTTCGTCGGTTGCGTCTCCAGCCCCAGATACGGCCGCCTCCCCGCCGGCTCCGTCGTCGGCGAACGCACCAAGCCCGGCCGAACCGTCGTCTCCGTCGGCTGTCGCGGTCGATTCGCCGTCGATGGCGAACACGCTCGCGCGCCAGCCCGCCGAGGCTTCGAGGTCCTCGCGCCAGCCGTCCTGAATTTCGGCGTTCGCGAACTGGATCTCGTCGCCAGGGGCGATCTCCCTGTCCGCTTTCTCGCCCCAGAGCGCCACGCGGATGTCGCCGGTGTCGTCCTGCAGGCGGACGTTTTTGACCTGTCCCTCCGAGCCGTCGTCGCGCTCGAAGGTGCGTTTGGGGTCCGTCGAGCGGACGACACCGGCGATGTCGGTGGTCGTCTCGATCTCCAACTCGTCGATTGGCGTCGCCTCGGGAACGTACTCGACGTCGGCATCGACCGCTTCGAGCGTGCTCCGTGCACTCAAGTGGACTTCGAGGTCGCCGTCGCGCTCGCGGACGTAGCCGTCGACGAGTTCGACGGTCGTGCCGGAGGTGAGTTCGTTCACCCACTCTGTCTGGTCGTCCCAGAGCGTCACCCGCACTCTCCCGGTTTCGTCCCCGAGCGTGAGGTTCGCCACCCGACCCTCCGAGCCGTCGTCGCGCTCGAAGGTCCTGATGGTGTCGGTGTCGAGCACGACTCCGGTGAGCGTGACGTCGGACTCGCCGAGGGAGAGCGCTTCGATACTGTCCGCGCCGTCGAGGTCCACATCAATTTCGACGTCGGCCGGTTCGGCGCGGTCGGCGCTCACCTCGATACCGTTGTACCCCTCACGCGGTCGACCCGCTATCTTGAGCACGTCGCCGACGTCGAGTTCCTCGACCGCTCCCTCGGCACGTTCGTCCCAGAACGCTACCCGAATCTTCCCTGTTTCGTCGGCGACCTCGACGTTGACGACCCGTCCGTCCTCGTCATCGTCGTCGCGCTCGAAGGTCCGCAGCTCGCCGATGCTCGTCACCTTCGCGGCGAACTTCGCCTCCTCCATGCCCGCCTCGACGTCCGCGACGCCCTCGATCTCCCCGTCGGCGAGTTCGTGAGCGATGAGCATCGCCGCTGTCTCCTCGTCGGCAAGCCCGCCCATCTCCTCGACCTTCGCCTCGACGGCCTCGCGGAACTCTGTCTCGTCGAGATCGGCATCGAGATCCGCGTAGATGTCCGCTATCGCACCCATTGGACGATTTGATACGCGGTGGCCGCTTAAGCGTTGTCGTCGTCGAATATCCCGCCATGGGCCGTCGGCTTCGAGGTTCACTACCCCCTCGATTCCGCCGAATCACCGGGTCGCGGTCGTCACCGTCCGCTCGCCGGTCGCACCGCGATGGACCACCGTCACCGATACGGGCGGGCTATCGCGCCGAATCGTGAACCGATAATCGATATCGACCAGTGCCATCGTGCAGGCTCGGCCAGTCGTGGCTGCGCGCTCGGTAGCGACCGTGACGACCAGCCCCGACTCGCTCTCTCGGACCGATTCGAGCACCGCCGTGCGGCAGCCGTCCCGACCGACTATCGTTCCCTGCACGACGATGTGCGAGCCATTCCCCCTGAACGTCACGCGCGCCGTACCGCCCACCGACGTGTTCTTCTCACCGCCGGCCGGTGCGTCGGGAATCGGAATCGGCTCGCCGGTCGTCTCCGTTGTACCCGTCGTGTTCGCCAATGGTGTCTCGTCCGTCGGCGACGTCCCACTCGGCTCCGTCGTCGCCGGTCCGACCGTCGGTGCGGGACCCGCCGTGGTCGGTTTCCCGTTCTCCGTGCGGGCGGTGCCGGTCCCGTCTGGCGACGACCCGTCCCCTCCACCATCGCCGCCGAGACAGCCGGCGACGGCGAAAGCGCCACCGGCGAGGAACAGGTCTCGGAGTAGCTCGCGGCGCTTCATGCCCCCACACCTGCCGGCGAGGGTATGGCTCTTGTGGCGGGCCACAATCGTAACGGGTTTAACCGGCTGCCTGCTATCGAGAAGTGAGTCCTGGTTGGGTAGTGGACTATCCTACTGGCCTGCGGAGCCGGTGACCGGAGTTCAAATCTCCGCCAGGACGTTCATTCGCTTCGCTCGTTCGCATCGTGGCGTCCCCACGCCCGTGTCCACTCACGTGGGACTCCGCCAAAACGTGTCGTGCCATACAATCGGCATAAGCGCATCGCTCGTACCGCTGAAATCGCATCGGCCGTCCGTCTTGGGAGGCAAACGGCAAACGGTTTGGCACGGCTCCGAGAACCGGAAACAGGATCATGAGCGACGAGACGAACAGTGGGGGCTCCCGGCGCGAGACGATGGGCCTGCTCGCCGGCTTCTTCCTGCTCTCGACGGCCGCCGCGGCGTACGAAATCGCCCCGGCGAGCGTCCTTCCAGTAGTTCAGGAGTCGCTCGGTCTCGGCGCGAGCGCGGCGGGTTGGCTCGTCAGCGTCATGTACGCGACCGCGGTCGTCACCAGCGTTCCCGCCGGCATCATGCTCGACCGCTTTTCGGTGCGCAAAGCGATCGTCTTCGGCACCGTCGCGCTCGTCGTCGCCGGTGTCTGGGGCTGGTATGCGGCGACCGCCGGCGCGTACCTCTGGTTGCTCGTCTCGCGCGTGCTCGGCGGCATCGCCTACGTCATCTTCTGGAACGCCGGCGCGAACGGCGTCGGCAGCGCCGTCCCGCCCCGGTATCGGGCGAGTGCCGTCGGCGTGTTCACCGCAAGCGCACCGGTCGGATTCGCGCTCGGACAGTTCGGCAGTCCCCTCATCGAGAGCGTCGCCGGTTGGCCGGCGATCTTCCCGACCTACGCCGCCATCGGCGTCGCTGGCGTCGCCGTCTTTTTGCGTGCGACCCGCCGGCGCGTCCCCGGCATCGAGACGGCCACACCCGACCGGACGGCGCTACGTGAACTGTTCACCAGTCCTGCCGTGTGGACGCTCTGTGTGCTCTGTTTTCTCGCCTACTCGCTGTACCTGTTCGTCAACACGTGGCTGCCGAGCTACCTCGTCGAGGGTTTCGGTATCTCGCTGGCGGCGAGTGGCCTGCTCACCGCGCTGTTCCCGACGATTGGGGCCATCGGCCGGTCGGCCAGCGGCGTGGTTTCCGAGCGGGTCTTCGGCGGGCAGCGCCGTCCCGTCGCGGTGGCGTCGTTCGCCGTCGCCACGCCGGCCGTCGTCGCGTTCGCGCTCGTCTCGAACATCGGACTCGTCGTCGCGGCGCTGGTCGTTGTCGGCTTCGCCATCCAGCTCGTTACCGGCCTGCTCTTTTCGTACATCGCCGAAATCGTCCCGCCGGCGGTGCGGACCACCGCCGTCTCGCTGCTGACGAGCATCGGTCTGTTCGGCGCGTTCGCCGCACCCATCGCCGCCGGCACCGTCATCGACCGTGCTGGCTACGCGCCGGCCTTCCTCGTCGCCGGCGGCGTTGCCTTCCTCGGCGTCCTCCTGGCGCTGCGCGCGCCCGAACCCGAGTGAGCGCTGGCGTCGCCGTCAGCCCTCGATGTCCGCGCCGAAGACGTTCGTCTTGAGTGCGGTAATGGTCGCCTCGGCGTCCTCGCGCGAGTCGTAGCCTGCTGGACTGACCGCGAGCGTGTCGCCATCGTCGTGAACCAGCCGCCAGCGCCAGTTCTCACCGTCGTCCTTGTAGAGGTCGAACGCCGCATCGGTTTCCGACAGCGAGACGTCGATGGTCGCTCCGCCCGGTCCCGGAACCTGAACCGTCTCCGGTAGCTCGACGTCGGTGCCTTCGGAGCGCCGTTCGCGGAGTTTCTTCAGACCGGCTTTCGCCCGGCGACCGTAGCCGCTCGCGACGCCGACGGCGCGCTGGAGACGTTCGTCGTCGGCTAGGGACCGTTCGTCGTCGAGGACGCGCTCGACGCCACGGTCGAGCGCCGCTTCGATGTTGCTACCGAGGACGGTCTCGCCGTCGCGGGCAAGCGCGATTTCGTAGCCGCGCCACTCGATGCCCTCGGCAGCCGCGTCGTCGCCATCAAGACCGTCGCGGCCGTATTCGATAGCGAGAAACGCCTCCGTGACGCCTGCCTCGTCGGTGCTGTAGGCGACGTGGAGGGTGGCGTTCGGACGAACCGTGAGGGTGTACTCGTGGTCGCTCATGTGGCCGCTTCGACGGCGGCGCTTATCAGTGTTCATCCGGCGCTCGCAACCCACCCGGCCCACGGGTATTTATTTTCGTGCCACAGTACCTCATCGTATGAACGCCAAAACGGGACTCGGCATCGTCATCGTCGTGCTCGGCGTCGTCGCCATCGCCGCCGTGGCCGTGCTCGCCCCGACCGCAACGTGTACGCGGACGGGCGAGGCAATCGGCGGGCTGAGTCCGGTGCAGTTCGTCGAGGTCGCCGACGGCGAGGTCGTCTATAGCCGCGACGGCGGTGCGAGCATCTGTTCGATACCCCTGACCGTGCTCGCGGTGCCGGGTGGGTTCGTCCTCGCCGGCGTCGGGCTGTTCGTCCTCGGTTCCTAGCTCTCGCGGCGCTCGTAGAGGACGAGACCGACCATCGACATGACTTCATCCTCGCCGGCGAACGTCGTCGTCCGGCTCCGAACGAGTCCAAGGCTCTCGCTCCACGGCTCGGTGCCGATGACCTCCGTCTGGACCGAGAGGGTATCACCGGGCCGGACGGGATTGGGCCAGCGCAGTTCGTCGACGCCGACCGCCCCCGTCGCGGCCGAGTTCTCGAAGACGTTCGTGACGAGCAGTTCCATCGTCATCGCGGCGGTGTGCCAGCCGCTGGCTATCAGACCGCCGAACATCGAGTCGGCGGCGGCCGCCTCGTCGGTATGGAACGGCTGCGGGTCGTACTGCCCGGCGAACTCAAGGATCTCCTCACGGGTCACCTCGCGCTCGCCGAACGTGTTCGTCTCGCCGACCTCGATGTCCTCGAAGTACTCGCGGGCCATGCGTCCCATCCCGTCCGCCGAACCATAGCCGTTCCCGTTCATCCACTCGGCACTGGCTGGCAACGCACCTATCCGTGCTGGACTCAATCGTCGGATATGGCCGACGACCTCGACATGGATGCGCTCACGGGCCGCGAGCAGGCAGCGCTCAAGCGAGCCAGAACGATGGGGACGCTGCTCGACGAGGCGGTAGAAATCCCCGGCATCAACTACCGCGTCGGTCTCGACCCGGTTCTCAGCATCGCCCCGGTCTCGGGTGACGCCGCAGGCGCGGTGCTCTCGCTGTACATCGTCGCCGAGGCCGCCCGGCTCGGCGTCCCGCCGAAGACGCTGCTCAGGATGGCCGGCAACATCGCCGTCGACGCGGTCGCCGGGTCGGTGCCGGTGCTCGGCACGCTCGTCGACGCCGTCTGGAAGGCGAACAAGCGCAACGTCGCGCTGCTCGAAGACCACCTCGCCGGCCGCGAGGACATCGCCTGAATCGTACCAGAGCGGATTCGAGAGCGATGAGGGACCATCTCCGTGCAGGCATCGCCATCTACAACGCCGGCAACTACCACGCCGCCCACGACGCGTGGGAGGAGCGCTGGCTCGACCTCGTGGGCGACGACGAGCGGTTCCTCCACGGACTCATCCAGTTCACCGCGGCGGTCCATCACGCACGAAATCGCAACTGGCTCGGAACGACCGGTCTCGCCGAGAGCGCCCGCGAGTATCTCACACCGCTCTCCAGCGAGTACCGCGACGTAAACGTCGGCGAAGTGCGAGACTCTCTCGTGGTGCTGCACGCCGACCCCGAGCGTATCGAGCGCGCGCCGCCGCTGGCACTCACCCACGAGGGCCGTGAACTCACCCTCGCCGACCTCGATTTCGGCGCGAGCGCCGTCGCCGCGGCGGTGTTCGCCGAACACGGCGACTACGACGAAGCGATGGTCGAATGCGCCGTCGGATACGCCCGCGCGGACCTCGATGCTGGTCGGATGACCAGCCCGTTCGTGACGCTCGTGATGGACTTCGCGCGCGGCGGGAATCGCGCCATCGTCCACCAGCGCCTCGCCGAACACACCGACCGCCGTGCCGCCCGCGAGCGC
>CAZJHA010000124.1:0-6708 GCA_964545755.1 uncultured Halobacteriales archaeon
TTTTCGAACCTGCATGCGAGCGTACTGATGAGCGCGACGCTGCGACCGTTCGACGTGCTCGCGGACGTGCTCGGGCTGGATGAGCCGGAAACGATGGCCTACGGGCTGACCTTCCCCGAGGAGCGCCGCCGGACGTTTACTGTGGACACGCCGGCGCTGTTCGCCAGCGAGCGCGACAGTCCGGGCGTCCAAGAGTCCATCACGGAAACGCTGGGCGATGCGATTCGGTTCACTCCGGGCAACACGCTCTGCTTCTTCCCCAGTTATGCCGAAGCCGAGCGCTATCACGACCGTCTGGATACCGATGCGACGACCTATCTCGACGAGCCGGGAGAAGCCGTCCAGCCCTTGCGCGAGCGCTTCGCCGCCGACGAGGGCGGTGCGCTGTTCACCTCGTTGTGGGGCACGCTCGCCGAGGGCGTGAGTTTCGACGGCGACGACGCTCATACTGTGGTCGTGGTCGGCGTGCCCTACCCGCATCTCGACGACCGCCTTCGGGCCGTGGAGGACGCCTACGACGCAGCCTACGGCTCCGGGTGGGAGTACGCCGTCGAGATTCCCACCATCCGGAAGACTCGGCAGGCACTCGGGCGCGTGCTGCGCTCGCCGGAGGAGATCGGCGTGCGTGCGCTGCTCGACGTGCGCTACACCGAGCGCGGCCAGCGTGAGATGGGCAAGTACGGCGTCCGCGGGACCTTTCCCGAGGAGGAACGCGCCGAACTCCTCGATGTCGCCCCGGAGAAGCTCAAATTCGCCATGCTCAACTTCTATTCCGATCACGATGCCTACGGCGGCGACCCGCCAGCGCCCTGATTCGGTTCGAGTGGCGCTCGTGGTCGTGGTTTCGACTTCATCGACGGCCCCAGTTGCGAAACCGGGTAGCGACAGATTTATCCCGGTGTGTAAAATGCGCTTTACTGTAAAGCGAGCTTTACGGAACGTTCGCTTTACACACAAACCATGACAGCGACACGACCTATTCGGAAGGGGCAGCGGTACAATCGAATCGTCATCGCCGTGTTCGCAGTCGGGGTCCTGAGCTTCTTCGTTGGCATGGCCCTCGACCGATACGTTGTGGGACTCGTCGTGTACTCGGTTGCTTGTCTATCCGGGGTCGCGGCGCTGCTGTATCTGCGCTTTGTGAGCACGGTTAGACTGGCAGACGAACGCGAACAACGGCTCCACGAACGTGCCAGCGGCGCGTACGTGACGCTGGTCGCGATGGTCGGTCTCCCGGTGGTAATCGGACTCTATTTGTTCGACGCAACCAGGTACTACACCATCTCGCCGTTCCTCTGGGGCGCTATCTCCGCAGTCAGTGGACTGTATCTGCTGTGGGGTGCGATCTACGCTATATACCAGTATCGGTCATGAAAAACGACCTTCGGCAACGACGAGACTGCGCGGATATGAGTCAGGCCGACCTCGCGGCAGTCGTCGGCGTTACCCGACAGACCATCAACGCGGTCGAGCGCGGGCGATACGACCCATCCATCGAGTTGGCGTTCAAACTGGCCGCCCATTTCGACTGTCACATCGAAGACCTGTTCGACCCTGAACTGAACGGAACGGGGACCGACCACGGCAACTGATTTCCGCTCTGTTCGTCGTGCCGACTGCTCGTCACGATGACGTCTCGGGCCGGTTCGCACTACGACGAACTGAACACTTTTGCCGCCGCCGCGCGACCACCGGACATGGACTACCGAGAACTCGATGGGGGTCGCGAGTTCGTCGCCGGCATGGACCACGGCGCGGACTGGCGCGAAGAACTCGAAGGACTCGCCGCCGACGCCGACGTCGATGCGGGCTTTTTCCTCGCGCTCGGTGCAGTGCAGGACGTCGAACTGTTCTACTACGACCAAGAGAGAAAGGAGTACGATTCGATGGTGTTCGACGAACCGCTCGAAGTCGCCGCCTGCGTGGGCAACGTCTCGTGGCTCTCCGGCGAGCGCTTCGCTCACACCCACGCGGTCTGCTCGCGCGCGGACGGCTCGACCGTGGCGGGCCACCTGAATCGTGGAACTGTGTTCGCCGGCGAGGTCTATCTCCGAGAGTTCGACATCCACCTCGAACGCGAGCACGACGAAACGACCGACCTCGACCTCTGGCCCTTCTGATGGAGACCGACGAACGCTACTTCGAGCGCATCGAATCGGGACTGGACGAAGCCATCGGGATTGCCGAGGAGGCCCGTGAGCGGGGTGGCGACCCGACCCCCGACATCGAGATTCCGGTCGCCAAGGACATGGCCGACCGCGTGGAGAACATCCTGGGCATCGAGGGCGTCGCCGAGCGCGTACGTGAACTGGAGGGCG
Organism: uncultured Halobacteriales archaeon; assembly: GCA_964545755.1. Lineage (GTDB taxonomy): Archaea > Halobacteriota > Halobacteria > Halobacteriales > Halococcaceae > Halococcus. The sequence goes on from CAZJHA010000124.1 coordinate 2,319, forward strand.
AGATGAGTCGGGAAGAGGCCGCCCTCGAACTCGCGGCGGACTTCGCCGCGGGCCGTGTCGGCGACTACGAGACCCAAGCCGGCACCATCGAGGGCGCAGTCAGGACGGCGGTCGCACTGCTCACGGAGGGCGTGGTCGCCGCGCCAATCGAGGGCATCGACCGGGTCGAACTCGCGGACAATCCCGATGGGACGCAGTTCGTCCGCGTGTTCTACGCGGGACCGATTCGCTCCGCTGGCGGCACGGCACAGGCGCTGTCGGTGCTCGTCGCCGACTACACGCGCGCGTTGCTCGGTCTCGCCGAATACCAGCCCCGCGAGGAGGAGGTCGAGCGCTACGCCGAGGAAGTCGACCTCTACGATTCGGAAACCGGTCTCCAGTATTCACCCAAAGGCAGCGAAACGAAGTTCATCGCCCGACACTCACCAGTGATGCTCGACGGCGAGGCCACGGGCCAAGAGGAGGTGTCGGGCTTTCGCGACCTCGAACGCGTGGGGACGAACAACCCGAGAGGAGGGATGTGTCTGGTGCTCGCCGAGGGTATCGCCCAGAAAGCGCCGAAGATCGAGCGCTATACGTCCGAACTGGACGAGGTCGACTGGCCGTGGCTCGACGACCTGATTGCAGGCAGCATCGACGGTGCCGCAGACGAGGACGCCGACGACGAACCCACGGACGACGGTGAGGCCGAGGACACGACTGCCGAAACCGACGACCCAGCGGGACCGCTCCGGCCCGACCCCTCCGGGAAGTTCCTTCGTGATCTGATCGCCGGCCGGCCCGTCTTCGGCCATCCGAGCGAGGCCGGTGGATTCCGGCTTCGCTACGGCCGCGCCCGGAATCACGGGTTCGCGACTGCCGGGGTTCATCCGGCGACGATGCATCTCGTCGACGACTTCCTCGCGACCGGTACTCAGTTGAAGACCGAGCGTCCCGGCAAGGCCGCCGGGGTCGTGCCCGTCGACTCCATCGAGGGTCCGACTGTGAGGTTGGCCAACGGCGACGTCCGGCGCATCGACGACCCCGAGGAGGCGCTCGAACTCCGCAACGGCGTGGAGGCAATCCTCGATCTGGGCGAGTACCTCGTCAACTACGGGGAGTTCGTCGAGAACAACCACCCGCTCGCGCCGGCATCCTACACCGACGAGTGGTGGATTCAGGAGTTCGAAGCCACCGCTGCGGACGTGCGCGCGCTTGCGGACTCGACGCACGTCGACCTCGAACACCCTACTTCCGAGGAAGCAATCGAGTGGGCAACGGAGTACGACGCGCCGCTGCATCCCGACTACACCTACTGCTGGCACGACATCTCCGTCGAGCAGTTCGAACAGCTCCGCGAGGCGGTCGCGGCCAGTGAGTTCGTTGACGGCAAACTGGCGCTCGAACCCCGTCCAGAGGTCCGCGAGGCGCTCGAAGCGCTCCTGCTACCCCACTCGCAGGCCGGCGACGCGCTTAGGGTTCCCGACCCCGGACCGTTCATTCGCACGCTGGGCTTCGACGAGTCGCTCGACAGTATGGCCGAGGAACCCTCCGAAGAGGCGCGCGAGTGGCCGAATGCGATGGAGGCAGCCCGGGAGGTCGCACCCTTCGCCCTCCGCGAGCGCGCGCCGACGCGCATCGGCGGGCGGATGGGTCGTCCAGAGAAATCCGAGACGCGCGAGCTCTCGCCGGCGGTCCACACCCTCTTTCCCATCGGCGAGGCCGGCGGCAACCAGCGTGACGTGAGCGAGGCGACCGAGTACGTCCACGACGAGGGCGGCGAGCGCGGCGTCGTCCCAGTAGAGGTCGGCCGGCGGGAATGTGTCGAGTGTGGCGAGCGCAGTTATGAGACGCGCTGTCCGGACTGTGGTGGCGTCACCGAGCCACGCTACGAATGTCCGGACTGCGAAATCGCGGTCGAACCCGACGAGTCCGGTCGCGCCGAGTGTCCCCGCTGTGGAAACGAGGCGCGTCCGACCGAGTGGCAGGCCGTGGACATCCGCGAGGAGTACCGGAGCGCGCTGGGCGAGGTGGGTGAGCGCGAGAGTGCCTTCGATATCATGAAGGGCGTGAAGGGGTTGACCTCGGAGCTGAAAACCCCGGAGCCGATGGAGAAGGGCGTGCTCCGGGCGAAACACGGCGTCTCGACGTTCAAGGATGGAACCGTACGCTACGACATGACCGACCTCCCTGTGACGAGCGTCAGACCCGCCGAACTCGACGTCTCGGTCGAGCGCTTTCGCGAGCTCGGCTACCACGAGGACATCGAGGGTGACCCGCTGCGCCACGACGATCAGCTGGTCGAACTCAAGGTCCAGGACGTCGTGCTCTCGAACGGCGCGGCCGAGCACATGCTCAGGACGGCCGACTTCGTCGACGACCTGCTCGAAAGCTACTATGGAACGGAGTCGTTCTACGAACTCGACGACCGCGACGATTTGGTGGGTGAGCTGGTCTTCGGGATGGCCCCACACACCTCGGCGGCGGTCGTCGGCCGCGTGGTGGGGTTCACGAGCGCCGCCGTTGGCTACGCTCATCCGTACTTTCACGCCTCGAAAAGGCGTAATTGCGATGGGGATGAAGACTGTGTGATGCTTCTGATGGACGGGTTGTTGAACTTCTCGAAGGCCTACCTGCCCGACAAGCGCGGCGGACGGATGGACGCCCCGCTCGTGATGTCCTCGCGCATCGACCCGGCCGAAATCGACGACGAGGCCCACAACATGGACGTCGTCGAGTCCTATCCGCGCGAGTTCTACGAGGCAACCCTCGAAATGGCCGACCCTGGGAGTGTGGACATCGAAATCGCCGAGGAAAGCGTCGGCACCGAAACCGAGTATTCGGGCTTCGCCCACACCCACGACACATCGAACCTCGCGCTCGGGCCGTCGCTGTCGGCGTACAAGACGTTGGGGTCGATGACCGAGAAGATGGACGCCCAGCTCGAACTCGCAAGAAAACTCCGAGCCGTGGACGAGACCGACGTTGCCGAGCGCATCATCGAGTACCACTTTTTGCCTGATCTCATCGGGAACCTCAGAGCCTTCTCCCGCCAGGAGACCCGGTGTCTCGACTGTGGCACTAAATACCGTCGGATGCCACTTACCGGCGAGTGTCGGAAGTGTGGCGGCGACGTGAACTTGACTGTCCACGAGGGGTCGGTGAAGAAGTACATCGACACGGCGACCCGCGTCGCCGAGGAGTACGGCGCCCGCGACTACACCAAACAGCGCCTCGAAGTCCTCGAACGAACCCTCGAAAGCGTCTTCGAAAACGACAAGAACAAACAATCAGGAATCGCCGACTTCATGTAATCGAGCCGGTCGCAGTCGGAGCGACTTATCTGTTTCACTGGGTTCGTGTTTCTGCCGTTCGTTCCGCATCGTCACAATACTGCGGACCTGTTGTCCCCTCGTAAATGGCGGTTCTCTTCGTAACGGGCGTTTTCCTGCAATGGGCGGTGGGTTCGGTTTCGTCGGTAGTGTTGGTCGAGGCGACCATCGAAGTCGACGAGGGTGCCTGTTCTGTGGCTACCGCTGTGGCTGCTGTGGAACCATCGGCCGAAGCGTTTCCCGAGTCGGTGGGAGCGTTCCGGGCGTCGTTACTACTGCTCGCGAGACACCCGCTTCCGAGGAGAACAGCACCCACACCGAGGAATCGACGGCGGTTCATAGCTGACGACGTTCCACGGTGGGCAAATGCTTTGTGGGTGGAAGTGAAATTTCCACGACTTCCGCAGATTTAAGCGACTCACCGCGGTACCGGCTACTCAACAACGATGAGTGAGGAACCGACACCGTCACCCGTAGAGCCGAAGCCTGGTGAGGAAACAACAGAAGTCCTCCGGGATGTCATCGAGGCGTTCGACTGTACGTCAGGGACCCTCCATCGGCGGGACGGAGACGAATTGCAGCTCGTCGCAACCGTCGATATTCCCGAATCCGTTCGCTCGCGGATCGAGACGATTCCGATTGGAAAAGGGATGGCCGGGCTGGCGGCCGAGCGAATGGAGCCGGTCGACGTGTGCAACCTCCAGACGGACGATTCCGGCGTCGCCGAGGACGGTGCGCGCACGACGGGAATGGAAGGCTCGCTCGCTGCTCCCATCGTTCGAGAGGACGGCACGCTCGACGGAACGATTGGCATCGCCAAACCGGAGCGGTACGAGTTTTCGTCCGAGGAGCGTGAACGGCTGATGGATGTCGGAGGACGGGTGCTCGCCCATGACGCCGACTAACCCGCCACTCGGTGCGGAACTCCGCGACCGTCGCGAGGCTCGCAACCTCAACAGGACGGAACTGGCGGCCCATCTCGGAACCACGGCGGTCGCGGTTTCGGCGTGGGAAAGCGGCGACCAGCAGCCGAGCGACAAGCATGCGGCCGCGCTCGTGGAGCTGTTCGGCGAGCAGTC